>JBOHCP010000050.1:0-13912 GCA_050698875.1 Streptosporangiaceae bacterium
GCCTTGGCTCTGTGAGACCGTTCAACAGATTGACGCTGGAGTCCCCGCCCTTCGGGTGTCCCCCGGCTGCGTCGCGAACGCGGGTATCAGGTTCTCAGATCTTTCCGGGACTCCGCGGGCACGTGCGCACCCGTACCCGTTTCGCGAGGAAAGCAGGCAGAACATGCAGGTGCTGTATCAGCGGTGCGCCGCGATCGATGCCGGCAAGGACGTGATCGCGGTGGCGGTCCGGCTGCCCGGCGACGGCCCCGACGGCCGGCAGACAGTCAAGCGCACTTTCAAGACGTTTTACGGGGTGCTGGCCGAGGCAGCCCGGTGGCTGACCTCGCTGGGGGTCACCCACGTGGCGATGGAGGCCACCGGGTTATACAGCATGCCGGTCTATCACGCCCTGATCGAGCACGGGCGGTTCACCCAGGTGCTGGTGTGCAACGCCGGGCACGTCAAGAACGTGCCGGGCCGCAAGACCGACCTGGCCGGCGCTGACTGGCTGGTGCACCTGCTGGAGTGCGGCCTGCTGGCGGGCAGCTTCATCCCCCCGGCCGAGATCAAGGCCGCCCGGGACGTGTTCCGCTACCGGACCAAGGTCGCCCAGCAGCGGGTCAGCGAGATCTCCCGGCTCGGCAACGTGCTGCAGGACGCGGGTATCAAGATCGACTCGGTGGCCTCCTCCATCGCCACCAAGTCCGGGCGGGCGATGATCGGGGCACTGATCGACGGGGAGCGCCGCGGCCAGGTCCTGGCCCAGCTGGCGAAGGGCAAGATGCGGTCCAAGATCCCGGACCTGTCCATGGCGCTGGAAGGCCGGTTCGGCGACCATCACGCCCTGATGTGCCGGCTGCACCTGGACCACATCGATCACCTGGAGGCGATGACCGCCCGGCTGGATGCCCAGATCGAGAACATGATGGAGCCCTTTCACACCGCCCGGGACCTGCTCGTCACCGCCCCCGGGATCGGCCGCCTCGCCGCCGCCGGGGTGATCAGCGAGATCGGCGTGGACGTCCCGCAGTTCTTCCCCGACGCCCCGCACCTGGCCTCCTGGACCGGGCTGTGCCCCGGCAACAACGAATCAGCCGGCCAGCACCGCCCCAGCCGGCGCCGCAAGGGCAACACCCGCCTGCAGCCCCTGCTGGTCGAGTGCGCCTGGTCCGCCGTCCGCCACGAGGGCTACCTCAAATCCCTCTACCACCGGCACGTCATGAAATGGGGAGGCTACCGCAGCCCCATCGCCAAGAAGAAAGCCATCGTCGTGGTCGCCCACGCGCTGATCGTCATCATCTGGCACATCCTGGCCACCGGTAAGCCCTGCCACGAGCTCGGCGACGACTACTTCACCCGCCGCCTCGACCCCGAACGCGAAACCCGCCGCCTCATCGCCAGACTCGAAGCCCCCGGACACGCCGTCACCCTCCAGCCAGCCGCCTGACGACCCCGACCAAGGACCCGGCTCCGCTGACGCTCCGCCGGGTGCTGCCGCCTGCCCGGCTGAGGACCATTCACGTATCAGGCCAGCCGTCGCGCGCAACAGGCCAGCCGTCGCGCGACCCCGCCCGGCTAGGCTAGGTGGCCGCCATCAGCCGGATCGCGCCCGTTGCCTCCTCCGCCACGAGCGCCGGCGGCCCGCTGGCCGCAGACCCTGGCGGGCTCGCCGAGCCACCGGGGATCAGGATGCTCGTGGTCGCGGCGGCGGCACCGCCCGCAACCGGCGGCAGCGTGGTGCAGGGATTACGGCGGCCTCCGCACGACGGAGTTGGGTTGGGGGTCGGTCCGCCGCCGTTGCCGCCGCCGTTGCCGCCGCCGTTGCCGTTCCCGCACCAGGGCACGTTGTTCGGGCATGTGCACTGCTGCTGCGGCGGCTGGCCGCCCTGGCCTTGCTGCTGCTGCGACTGAATCCACTGCTGGAGGCTGGCGCAGGGCTGCGGCTTCTGCGGCTGCACCTGGATCCAGGTTACGAACGGCGCGCCACTGGTGGTCGGGAACATGGGAGCCGCCGGCGTGCTACCGAACTCGGTGCTCATGAAGTTGTTCCAGATAGTGGCCGGCCAGCCGCCACCCTGAGATCCCGCCGTCCCGTTGACATACGGAAGGTTGTCCAGATTTTCGGTGCCGGGGCTGTTGGTGAACAGCGCCACCGACAGGGCGTCCTGGTTCGGCGTCGCGCCGATGAACCACGCCTGCGAGGCAACGGGTCCAGTACCCAGCGTTCCGGTCTTGCCGATCACGCCGCCGCGGCGGAACGGGACGCTGCCCTCGGCGGTGCCGCCCGACATGTTGTTGTCGAACGACAGCGCATAGTCGATGTCGGCGGCCGCCTGCGGGCTCAGCACTTGCGTCGCCGTGATGTGGTTCGGCAGCGTGTTGCCGTTCTGCTTCAACGTGGCGATCACGTGCGGCGTGTGGTACAGGCCGTCGTCGGCCAGGGTCGCGAACGTGGTGGCCTGCTCGACTGGCGTCAGCGGATTCTCGCCGAGTGCAATCGCTGGCGAGCCTGGCAGCCCCGCTATCTTGGCGGCATCCGAGTTCTTGTACGTGGGACTGAAGGTCTCCTCCATGCCGTTGCCGAGGTAGGCCGTGCCGTGCGAGGTGAAGCCCGGACCGGTCATGTCGTTGCAGTCGGCGATGATCTCGGCCTGGGTGGCCGTGGGCGCCTGGCTCGCGGGCACCGAGCACGGCTGCACGAACGCGCTCTGGCCCACGCCGAACGCCTTCGCCATCTGGATAACGCTGTCGATGCCGTCGCGGTGTGCCAGATCCTCGAACGCCGGGTCGGATGAGATGGCCGCGGCGACGTTGACGGGCAGTGGCTTGCCCGAGTTCTCGCCTTGCTCGTCGAACTTGAAGTAGTAGATGGCGCCTGGCGCGTTGGGTGACGGCGACCACGCGCCGTTCGCCTGCGCGGGCACCCCTTGCGGCGGGCTTGCCGGTGAGAGCGTGTCCTCGGTCGTCGTGCCCGTCGGCGATTCCGGGATCCAGATCGGCGAGAAGCCGTTGAGCTGGCTGGTGAATACGTTCATGCCCTCGTTGACGGCGGTCGACAGCACATACGTCTTGAACGACGACCCGACCGGCTGAGGCGACTCGGCCATGTTGATCCAGCAGTCATCGGTACAGCCGCTGGAGTAGCCGGGTCCGCCGTACACGGCGAGGATCCCGCCGGTCTTGGGGTCTTCCAGCACCGCGCCGATGCGGTCGTAGGCCTGGAACGGCCGGCCCGTCTGGCCAGCCGCCGCGATCTCCTGGCTGATCGAGGTCGCGAGCGCGGTGACCATGGCCGGCTGGATGGTCGTCCTGATCGTGTAGCCGCCGGTGTTGACCTGCCGGGCGGTGAGCCCGTAGCCGCCGTCGGCCGCCGGAGCCTCGAGTTGCTGCTGGACCATCGCCATCAGGTAGCCGGTGTACCCGGTCTCCCCGTTCCCAGCCGGGGGCGGATTGAGCGTGGGGAACGTCTGCGCCTTGCGCACCTTCTCGGTGATGTCACCGTCGCGGACCATGTTGTCGAGCACGTAGTTCCAGCGGGCAACCAGGGCCTTGTAGCCCGCTCCCCCGGTCGGGGAGGGGTTGAAGAACCCCGGCGAGTTCGGCATCGCGGCGAGCATCGCGGCCTGCGAGATGCTCAGCGTGGTGCCCTTGCCGGTGAGGTTCACGTTGAAGTAGTTCGCGGCCGCCGCGCCGAGGCCCTGGTTGGTGCCGCCGAAGTCCACCGTGTTGAGGTAGTTCGTCATCACCCACGGCTTGGACCGATCGCGGCCGAGCTTCATCGCGATGATGATTTCCTTGAGCTTGGTGCTCAGGTTCTGGCCGGTGTCCACGCCGTTGTAGTAGTTCTTGGCGTACTGCATGGTGATCGTCGAGCCACCCTGCAGGTTGCCGTGCCGGAACGCGTCGTCGTACGCGGCCCGCATCAGCCCGCTGAGCGAGACGCCGCCCTCGGTGTAGAAGTGCCGGTCCTCGGCGGCGGCCATCGCCTGGGTCATCACCGTTGGTACCTGGCTGCTGGTCAGCAGCAGCCGATCGACAGTCGTCCCGTGCTGGTTGCTGTCGAAGGTGCCCATCTGCTGACCGTTCGCGAAGTACACGACCGACGACTGCCAGTTGGCGGTGAGCTCCGAGGCGGACGGGATCTTGGTGTTCGCGTAGACGAAGAAGAAGGCCGCCACCATGAGCAGGATGAAGCCCGCCACGCCGGCACCAAGCAGGGCCAGCACCTTCTTCACGGTCCAGTGCCGCCACCAGTCCCCCGAGCGCAGCCACTGCCGGAACCGGTCCCCGGTGCCGCGAGGATAGCGGCCGTTCCAGCGGCCGCCACCATTTCCACCACCGCGGCCACGACCGGCCCCGCCGCGACCCATGCCGCCGGCGCGAGAGCCTGGCCGGATGGCGGTCCGCGACCCGGTCAGCTGGGTGCTCGGCCCGCCCTGCCAGTAGCCGTCCGGCTGCCGCAGGTCCGTACCGGAGCCATCGAACCTCTCCGCGTCGGTACGCGACCCGCCTGGACCGCCCTGAGCCGCGCGGCTGGCGCCGGAGCCGCGCATCCCGAGCCTGTTTCTTAGGTCGTCTGCGGTCTGGCTGAACCCGCCGGTCCACTCTCGCCAGCGAGAGTCGCGGGGCGGCCGCTGCCCGCCACGCGCCCGGCCAGCGATCATCCCGGTCCACGTCTGCGCCTCGCGCCCGGACCCGGTGCCGTTCCCGGCAGCGTGGCGGCTGCCGTTCCCGTTCCCCGCGACGTGACCGTTGCCGTTCCCCGCCGCGCGACCGTTACCGTACCCGTTCCCAGCGACCTGACCGTTGCCGTACCCGTTGCTGGACGACTGCCCTGAACTCCGCGAATGCCGGGAACCGGTCGTCCCGCGGCCGTCCCGCGGGCGCGGCTGCGGGTCTTCGCGGCCCGTGCTTTGCTCGCGCCAGGCCTGCCCGTCGTCCCACGGCTGATAACGGTCCGCACTCGCCGACCGGGCACGGCGCCCGGCGCGGTAGCCAGTCTCGTCCTCCTGCTGCCAGTGCGACCCGGGCAAGTCTGGGTTACTCACGCGTCCTCGCTTGTCTCGGGGTAGAGCGATTGCTCGCGCGTAACGGTACGTCAAGGAACATACGGTACCTGCCGATACCCACTATCCCGGCACCTATTGCGGCACTCTCACAGCTAGCCGTACCAATCGGCGGCCTTCAGATCAGCCCTGACCTGCCCCGCTTACTCGCTGGCCCTGGCTCGTCGACTACGCCGGGGAGCCGGCTCGCCAGTGCCGAGTGTGTAGGACGACGCGAGGTGGTTCCACGCACAACTCTGGCAGACCTCGACCACGTAGACCCGGAACTCGGCATATTCCGCGGCCATTTCGTCCAGTTCTGGGCCGCGTTTTACCCTGCCTTCGTAGCGGCCGAGCTCGTCGCCGTAGACGTAGGTGACGTGCTTCAGCTTCATCTTCCGGCATATCGGGCAGGTGACGTCGGTGGGTTCGCCGTGGAACTTGGCGGCGCGCAGCAGGTACGGGTGAGCGTCGCAGACATCCGTCACGGTCGTGCGCCCGGTAAGCACCGAGGCGAGGGTGGCTCGCCGTGCCAGGCCGTAGTCGACGACCGATCGCCTCATGTGCGACAGGTTACGACGGATCCGGCCGCGACCCTAGACCTGGCTGGTCATCGCCGCGCGGGCGGCGACCGCTATGGGTCGGACTTGCGGCACATCGTGACAGCGCATATCGTGGCGATGTATCAGTTCGATACATCGAGCCGACGGTTTCCGGCCGCCCCGCCGACCCGGGCCGGTGCGGCGCACCGTAGCGCAGATCATAGTGACGTCGCGAATGCGAGGTGCAGGCGGGTATGAGCAGCCAGCGTTCTGGCGTTCTCGAGCTCGCCATCCTCGGCATCCTGCATGAAACTCCCATGCACGGTTACGAACTGCGCAAGCGCCTCAACTCGCTGCTCGGCGCCTTCCGGGCGTTCGGGTACGGCTCGCTGTACCCGGCCCTGAAGGGCCTGCTCGGCAATGGCCTGATCACCGCCGAGAACCCGGCGCCGGATGCCGGCGGCGCCGGACGTACGGCGGACCGCCCGCGCCGCTCCCGGATCGTGTACCGGCTCACGGCCGAGGGCAAGGAACGGCTCAACGACCTGCTCGGCCAGTCCGGCCCCGCCGCCTGGGATGACGACGGGTTCGGCGTGCACTTCGCCTTCTTCGGCCTGACCCAGGCCGACATCAGGATGCGGATCCTCGAGGGCCGCCGCAGCCGGCTCGAGGAGCGACTCGAAGCGTTCCGGGCTGCGGCCACGCGGACCAGGGAACGCGTGGACAGCTACACGCTCGAGCTGCAGCGGCACGGACTGGAGTCGGTGGAACGGGAAGTCCGGTGGCTCAACGAGCTGATCGCGTCGGAGCGGCAGTCGGGCCAGCCAGCACAGACCACACAAGGCGGCGGAGCAACCGTCGTCAGGTGACGGCGATCGGCGCTGCGCGGCACTAGATAAGGAGCAATCCTCATGGGTTCGGTACGGGTAGCCATCGTGGGCGTTGGGAACTGCGCAAGTTCCCTCTTTCAGGGCGTTGAGTACTACAAGGACGCCGACCCGGCCGGCCGGGTACCGGGGCTGATGCACGTGCAGTTCGGTCCCTACCACGTGCGCGACATCGAGTTCGTCGCCGCGTTCGACGTGGACGCGAAGAAGGTGGGCCGCGATCTGGCCGAGGCCATCGTCGCGAGCGAGAACAACACCATCAAGATCTGCGACGTGCCGCCGAGCGGTGTGATCGTCCAGCGCGGGCCGACGCTCGATGGCCTCGGCGAGTATTACCAGCAGATCATCACCGAGTCCGACGAGCAGCCGGCCGACGTGGTGAGTGCGCTCCGCGAGACGCGCGCCGACGTGCTCGTGTCCTACCTGCCGGTCGGCTCCGAGCAGGCCGACCACTTCTACGCCCAGTGTGCGATCGATGCCGGGGTGGCCTTCGTGAACGCGCTCCCGGTCTTCATTGCCTCCGATCCGGTCTGGGCGGCCAAATTCGCCGCGGCTGGCGTGCCGATCCTCGGCGATGACATCAAGTCGCAGGTCGGCGCCACCATCACGCACCGTGTGCTGGCCAAGCTGTTCGAGGACCGCGGCGTGGAGTTGCTGCGCACCTACCAGCTCAACTTCGGCGGGAACATGGACTTCATGAACATGCTGGAGCGCAAGCGCCTGCAGTCCAAGAAGGTCTCCAAGACCCAGTCCGTGACCTCGCAGATCCCGCACGAGATGGCCAAGGCCGACGTGCACATCGGCCCGTCTGATCACGTGCCGTGGCTGGATGACCGCAAGTGGGCGTACGTCAGGCTCGAGGGCCGCTCGTTCGGCGACACGCCGCTGAACCTGGAGTACAAGCTCGAAGTCTGGGACTCGCCCAACTCGGCCGGCATCATCATCGACGCCGTCCGTGCCGCGAAGATCGCGAAGGACCGCGGCATCGGCGGGCCGGTGCTGTCCCCCTCGTCGTACTTCATGAAGTCGCCGCCGGAGCAGTACAGCGACGACGTCGCGCGCGACGCGGTCGAGAAGTTCATCCGCGGCGAGCTCGACCGCTGAGTCGACACCGCCACTACCAAGGGAACGGGCTCGTCCGTGGCCGGTGCACGCCCGCCGGGCCGCCGGGCAGTGGTCGGCACGGCCGGCGGCCGCGGCTTCCCGGGGAGCACGGCCGGGCTGGCAGGCCTGAACACCCGCACCTAGGCTGATGGCGTGTCCTGGCAGGAGTCCGTTCCCCCGGCGCCGGCGCAGCCGCCCGTGGTCGGCCAGTCGCCCGCCGGGCCGACGCCTGGCCGCCGTAGCTCGTTCCTCGGCGACCTGCGTACCGTGTGGGCCGAGCACGACTTCAGGAAGCTGCTGTCCACCCGCGTGCTGTCGCAGACCGGCGACGGCGTCTTCACCGCGGGCCTGGGCACGTACGTGTTCTTCAACTCGGCGACGTTCCCGAACCCGGCGCGCGGCGCTGCGGCCTTCGCCGTCCTTTACCTGCCGTACTCGCTGATCGGCCCGTTCGCCGGCGTCTTCATCGACCGGTGGTCGCGGCGGCAGATCCTGGTCTGGTCGGCGCTCATCAGGTCGGTGTTCGTGATCGCTACCGCCGCCCTGATGGCTGCCGGCAACCTGGGCGTGCCGCTGTATGCGGCCGTGCTGCTGGTGCTGGGCGTGAACAGGTTCTTCCTGTCCGCGCTGTCCGCCGCCCTGCCGCACGTGGTCGCCGGCGACAAGCTGGTCATGGGCAACTCGGTGTCACCCACCGTCGGCGGGACCATGGCCGCGATCGGCGGCCTCGTCGGGCTCGGCGTCAACGCCGCGACCGGGGACACCGAGCGGGGCGCGGCCATCACCCTGCTGATAGCGGGCGTCGGCTATGTGACTGCCAGCCTGGTGGCCAGGACCATGGGCCGCAGCCTGCTCGGCCCGTCCCGCGTGCCGGGCGAGCCTCGGCAGCGGCGGGTGCTGGCCGAGCTCGGCGTGGTCGCCCTCGGGCTGGCCGACGGGGTGCGCTGCGTGGCCAGGCGGCGCGGCCCAGCCGCCGCGCTCGGCGCCACCGGCGGCAACCGGCTGTTCTACGGAATATTGTTCCTGATGTCGATCTTGCTATATCGCAACTTCTTCTACCGGGGCGTGGCCGCGAGCACCGCGGAGGCGCACTACGGCTACCTGGTCGCGGCCGTGGCGGTCGGCTACTTCTGCGCGGCGCTGGTCACCCCCCAGGTCACCAGGCGGCTGTCCAAACCGGCGTTCATCACCGTGCTGCTGGCGGCCAGTGCCGTGGTGGTCGGCGGCCCCGGCGGGACCTTCAACCAGCCGGCTTACCTGGTGATGGGATTCTGTCTCGGCCTGGCCGGGCAGGGCGTGGCGATCTGCGCCACCACGGTGTTGCAGGAGGAACTGCCCGACGAATACCGCGGCCGGGCGTTTTCCCTGTACGACATGATGTTCAACATCACGTTCGCGGTCGGCGCGCTCATCAGCGTGCCGTTCATGCCGCCGTCCGGCAGGTCGGAGGCGCTGGTCGGAGTGATTGCGATCGGATACGCCGTGGTGGCCGCGGGCTACTGGACGCTCAGCCGCCGGGCCGGCCGCCAGCGCGCCGCCGGATAGCGGTCCGGCTGCTCGCCAGCTGCGGCGCCCGATCTGGCGCGGCCAGCGTGTCAGCTCGGATCGGAGTCGGCGGGCCCGCCGGGCGGCACCTGCAGGCCTGCCGCGGCCGCCCACCGGAGGAGCTCGGCGACCGCTGCGTCGTGGTCGAGCGGGCCCCGCTCGATCCGCAGCTCGCGCAGATACGCCCAGGCACGGCCGACGAGCGGGCCCGGCGGGATGGCCAGGATCGCCATGATCTGGTCGCCGTTCAGGTCCGGCCGGATGCTGTCCAGCTGTTCCCGCGCGGACAGCTCGGCGATCCGGGCCTCGAGGCCGTCGTAGGCCGCGGCCAGCCGCAGCGCCTTCGCCTTGTTCCTGGTCGTGCAGTCGGCGCGGGTGAGCGCGTGCAGCCTGGCCAGCAGCGGCCCCGCGTCGGTGACGTAGCGGCGCACAGCGGAGTCGGTCCACTCGCCCTCACCGTAACCGTGGAACCGCAGATGGAGCTCCACGAGTCGGCTGACGTCCGCGATCACGTCCCTGCTGTAGCGCAGCTGGCTCAGCCGTTTGCGGGCCATCTTGGCCCCCACGATCTCGTGGTGATGGAATGCGACCCGGCCGCCCGGCAGCCGGGTCCTGGTCCGCGGCTTGCCGATGTCGTGCAGCAACGCGGTCAGCCGGAGGACCAAGTCCTGCTCCAGGCCGTAGCTCGGCTCTAGCTCGATGGCCTGGCTCAGCACCGTGAGCGTGTGCTGGTAGACGTCCTTGTGCCGGAAGTGCTCGTCCGCCTCGAGCCGCAGCGCCGGGATCTCAGGCAGCACCTGGTCGGCCACGCCCGTGTCCACGAGCAGCGCGATGCCCGCTGCCGGGCCGCCGGCCAGCGGCGAGCACAGCAGCTTGGTCAGCTCCCCTTCCATGCGCTCTGCCGAGATCCTGGGCGGTGCGAGCAGCCCCGCCAGGCCGGACATCGCCGCGCCGACCTCGGGTACCACGGTGAAGCCGAGCTGAGCGGTGAACCTTGCCGCGCGCAGGATGCGCAGCGGGTCGTCGCTGAACGAGTCCTGCGGCGATCCCGGTGTGCGGAGCAGCAGTTCCCGCAGGTCGACCAGCCCCCCGAACGGATCCACGAGCTGGTAGCCAGGCAGCCGGGCGGCCATCGCGTTGACGGTGAAGTCACGGCGCGACAAGTCGTCGGTCAGCGACCGGCCATAGGAGACGACCGGCTTGCGGGACAGCCGGTCGTAGCTGTCGCTCCGGTATGTCGTGATCTCAAAATGCGCGCCGCCTTTGCGCAAGCCAACGGTGCCGAACTGGATGCCGACGGTCCAGTACTGGTCGGCCCAGTCCATCACCAGGTCCAGGATGCGAGCGGGCGGGGCGTCGGTAGTCAGGTCAAAGTCGGTCGACGCGCGGCCGAGGAACGCGTCTCGCACCGGGCCGCCTACCAGCGCGAGCTCGTGGCCGGCCGTGACGAAGAGCTCGCCCAGCTCGGTGACGCGTGGCGACAACGCGGCGAGCATCGCGGCGGCCTCCTGCAGCTGACGCCTGGTCATCGGATCTCGTTCGGGCACGGGCATCGAGACTAGGTCCTGCGCGTAGCCTGTGGGAAACGGAAAGCAGGGAACCCAGGGGCTGCCCGCAGGATACTGCCCGGCACCAGCAGCGACGATGAGTCGTTGCGGCATACCTCCGGGTACTCGGCTGGCCACAATAACATTCTCGGCAATACCTCCGCCGGGCTTCGGGGTCGCCCTGCTGGCCTGCACCGCGGGGGGCCTTTCCGCCGGCCGGCGGTCGGGCCCGAGCTCGCAGCGGCGGAGCCGCCCTGGCAGCGACGCGACAGGCTGGTGGAGATGGCACGACGGGCACGTGGCGCCCTGGCGGCCATCCTTGCGCTGGCCGCGGTCGCGCTGCCTGCCGCGCTGATCAGCGCGGCGGCGCCGGCCTCGGCGGCGACCACCCAGTCGAGCCAGCCGCCGGCCACCGTCACGATTACCAGTATCAGCCCCCGGTGGGCCGGTCCGACCAGCACGGTCACCGTCACCGGCATCGTGACGAACACCGCGCCAGCAGAGCAGCGCCTGATCGTCCAGCTGTTCGATTCGAGCACTCCGGTCAGCAGCGTCACCGAGCTACAGCAGAGCGCGGCCGGGCTGTACGGGCTGGCGGACCTGGCTCTGCCGACGACGCCCTGGCAGTCGGGCTTGCTCCGGCAAGGCGCCTCGGCGACCTGGTCCGCCCGGCTGCCGGCCAGTTCCATGGCCATGACGAGCTTTGGCGTCTATCCGATCGCGGCCGAGGTCTCGAACGTCTTCGGCACTGCGCTGAATACGACCGAGAGCTTCCTCCCGTACGTACCGGCCAAGAAGGGGCCATACGGCAGCACCGTGCCGGCGGCGCAGAAGATCGCGTGGGTCTGGCCCCTCATCGACCAGCCGCTGCTGGACGATGAGGGGCAGGGCGCGTGCACCGGCCAGCAGGCTGCCGCGCTGGCCCAGAGCCTGACCAGTGGCGGGCGCCTCGACCAGCTTCTCGACGCGACCACCGCCCCCGTGGGCAGCGCGGCCACCGCGGCGGCGCAGGCCCAGCTGGTCACGCCCGCCTCGGGCCACCCGGCGAAGACCCGGACAGCTCAGGGGCAGCAGCCCCAGAGCGTAGCCAGTTACGAAGCCCTGACCTGGGCAATCGATCCTGCCCTTGCCGCGAACGTTGCCGCGCTCGCGCAGTGCGGCGCAAAGCAGCCGCAGTGGGCCCAGGCGGCATCGGCGTGGCTCGGCAGGCTCAAGTCCGCGACCTCCGGCCAGCCCGCGTTCGCCACCCCCTACGGCGACCCGGATGTGGCCACGCTCATCGGGGCCGGCCACGCTCCGGACATCCAGCGCTCGGTCAGCTACGGACGGTCGGAGGCCAGCCAGATCCTGGGCCGGAGCTTCAGCCCGGCACCGGCCGGCACAGCTGCGACGGACCAGCAGCAGGCAGCCGACCTTGCCTGGTCGGCCGATCCCCAGATCAGCTACGGCACGCTGGAGAACCTGGCGGCCCTCGACGTCGGGACGGTCTTGCTGAGCAGCTCAGCCTTCCCCGCCGCGCAGACCTCGGTACTGCGGACGCTGGACGGCAGCGGAAGCTATCTGAACGTGCTGCTCGCCAACGACTCGCTGACGAGCGTGCTGGGTGCGGCAACGAACTCGCCAGGCTCGGCCTCTGCGACGGTCCAGGACTTCCTCGCGGAGACGGCGCTGATGGCCCAGCAGGACCCGGCTTCGCCCATCGTTGTCGCCCCGCCAGGGCGCTGGCAGCCGCCCCCCGGCGTTGCAGCCAGCCTCCTCAGCGCCACAGGCTCGGCGCCGTGGCTCAGCCCGGCCAGCCTGACGTCGCTGACGAGCGCGAAGAGCATGCCCGTCGTGCAGGCACCAAGCAGCGTCAGCGGACCCGCCCTCAGCCAGACTGAACTTAACCCGCTGAATACGCTCGACCGTGCCGTCGCCCAGCTGCAGCTAATGCGGGCCCAGCCAGACCCGGATCTGTACCTGGCGGTCTCGACGGTCGAGTCATCCGCCTACGCGGGCCGCTTCAAGGGCACGGCGCTCGCCATGATCGCGATGCTGACCAGCCGCATTGCGCAAGAGCAGGAGCAGGTCCACATCGTCGCCGAGAACCGGATCACCCTGGGCGGCCTGCGGGGCTCGGTGCCGGTGTCGGTGGACAACCAGCTCGGTTACCCGGTGCAGGTGGCGCTCAGGCTCAGCTACGCCGCGACCAGCGGGACCAGGGTGTCCGCGTCGTCGCCGGCTCTGCTCACTGTGCCCCCGCACACCGCAGAGACGATCAAGCTGCGGGTCACGGCTTCGCAGACCGGCTCGACGACGATCACCATGACGCTGGCCAACCGGGCAGGCCAGGCGCTGGCCGTGCAGCCGGTGCGAATGACGGTGCAGACGACGCAGGTCGGCCTGCTCGGTTTGATCATCTTTGCCGCCGCGCTCGGCGTATTCCTGCTCGCGTCGGCGGCCCGCGCCTTGCGCCGGGGTGGCCCGCGGCCGGCCGCTGACAGGTCGGACAGTCCGGCTCCGAGTGCGGACGAGCAGTCCGGGCAGAGTACCGAGGAGGCCGCGCCGGATACCGTCGTACCGGAGCACAGCGAACTGGGGACGGCTCCGACGCCCGGGCCGCGATAGAGGAGACCGATGACCACGCCCCCGGCCGAGCCTGACCCGTACGCGGGTTCTGACGGGTCAGACCAGGACGACCGGGATTGGGCCGTCCGTCCGGCCGTGCCTGGCTGGAGTGCCGGCCAGCATTTCTACACCGGGCCGGTCTTCGATGACACCGGCTGGCATATCGATCTGTCCGGCGTCGACTGGGGCCAGGAACCCGAGCCCGATGATGACGACGACGAACCGCCAAGGCAGCGCGAGCGGTCCGGCCGACGCCGCAGCACGGTTCGGTTCCGGAACCAGGGTCCCCCGGCGGGCAACGGCTACGCTCCGCCGCCCGGCCCCGCAGACGCCACCCAGCGGAATGCCCAGCCGCCAGCTCTGGACGGCACCCAGCCTGGCTATGCCGACTACGATCACCGCCCCGATCCTCCGGCGACGCGCCGCGGCCGCCCGAGCGGGCGGCACGCCCGACCGCCCGAGCCCGACGAGCAGCGACAACAGGGGCCCGCCACCGCGCTGCGGCGCGTTGCGCCGCTACCAGGCACCACAACGCCCCGACCCGGCGTGCCGCCGCCGCCCCCCGGCAGACTGCCACCACTGCCATCCGAACAGGCGAGGCCAGGCGGGCGGCGGGCGAGCGGCGGGTCAGTGCCCGGCCAGGTCCTTCCTGG
>JBOHCP010000051.1:0-13807 GCA_050698875.1 Streptosporangiaceae bacterium
GCCTGCTCGTCGGCCCACCGCTCGACGCTGTAGCTGATGGCGGCGGCCAGCGGTCCGAGGAGCGGGTTGGCCGCCGCGGCCAGCCTGGCCACGGCCGTGAACACGTAGTGGCAGGCGGAGGCGTGCGCTCGCTCGTGCGCCAGCAGCACCTCGCGCTCGGCCGGGCTGAGGGCGGCCAGCATGCCCGAGGTCACCACGATCCGGCTCGGCCAGCCGGGCACCGTGTACGCGTCCACGCCGTCGTCATCGATGACCACCGCGCCGCCCGGCCCGGTCACCCCTCCGGCACCTGGCAGCCTGCGAGTCTGCCGGTGCGCCGCGATGAGCGCCCCCGTTCGCAGCCACGCTGCCCGGACGGCCGCCGCGGCGGCCGCCGCCAGCAGCGCCCCGGCGAGGACGCCCAGCGGCAACGACGCCGGATCATGGCCGTTGACCGCGCTCAGTGACATGCCGCCCATCGCGTCGACGAACGGGATGCGCACGGCCGCGGCCAGCGCGAGGACGCCGAGGACGCCACAGCTCGCTCCTGCCAGGACCACGGCGCTGGTCGCCAGCAGCCAGGTCGCGGTCCGCGGTGGCAGCCGGTCGGCGAGCGGGCGGGCGGCTCCGGCCGCGATCAGCGGGATCACGAGGGGGGGCAGCCAGAAGAGGAGTTGCATCCGGGCCGTCAGCCAGCCGTGTCCTGGTCACCGAGCATCCGGCGGAGCAGGTGCTCGTCCGCGGTGGAAAGCTCGGACACGAATCGGGCCAGCACCGCGGCCCGGTCGGCCTCGGCGTCCAGCACGCCGCGCATCCGCCGGGCGGCGAGGCCGGGCTCGTCAGCGACCGGTGCGTAGGAGTAGGCGCGCCCGGACCGCAGCCGGGTGAGCACGCCCTTGGCGTGCAGCCGCGACAGGATCGTCACCACCGTGCTGTACGCGAGTCCGGCACCCAGCCGGTCCAGCACCTCACCCGGCGTCAGGGAGCGGTCTGCCGCCTGCAGCACCGCCAGCGCCGCGGCCGCCAGCTCGCCAGCCGCACGCCTGGGACTGCCGGGAGTCTGCCGGTCGTCGTCCACGGTCACGGTGCGGTCCTCGGTCAGTTTGCCGGTTCCGGTATCTGCCGGACGGTCCTGGCAGTCAGTGTAGAGTGCCGGCTCGGCGGCGCGCGGCCATGGAGCCATTATCATCTACACGCATGTAGATGTCGTCCGGACCGGTCGTCACGAGGAAGCGGGGCACATGTCGCACATGACCTATGCCGAGGCTATGGTCGTCGGCCTTATCCAGGGCGTCACCGAGCTCTTCCCGGTCTCCAGCCTCGGCCACAACGTGCTGATCCCGGCGCTGATCGGCGGCAGCTGGG
Organism: Streptosporangiaceae bacterium; assembly: GCA_050698875.1. GTDB lineage: Bacteria > Actinomycetota > Actinomycetes > Streptosporangiales > Streptosporangiaceae > JAJYUU01. The sequence goes on from JBOHCP010000051.1 coordinate 1,345, forward strand.
CGCAAGACCTGAACGTCTCGGCGTCGGAGTCGCCCTACCTTGCCTTCATCGTGGGACTGCACGTGGCAACGGCGCTGGCGCTGATCGCGTATTTCTGGCGAGACTGGCTGCGGATCATTTCCGGCTTCGTCAGCTCCGTGGTGGAGCGCCGGGTGGCGACGCCTGACCAGCGGCTGGCCTGGATGATCATCCTGGCGACGATCCCGGTCGGCATCGCGGGGCTGTTGCTCGAGCACCTGTTCCGGGTCGTGTTCAGCAAGCCGATACCGACCGCTATCTTCCTGGCGCTCAACGGCCTGATCCTGCTGGGCGGCGAACGACTGCGGCGAGCCCGGCTCGCGGCCCGGTCCAGCCTGGCCGCCGCGGAAGCCGACGGGGTGCCGGCGGTCGGCGCGCCCGCGCTCGGCCTCGCCACCTCCGCGGCGGGTGCGATGGGGTCGGTGGCCATTCCGTTAGGTGCCGCGGTACCCGGGTCCGGGCACGCGCCGACGACAGCGGCTGCCGGGCAAGGCCTCGCTGGCCGCCACGCCTCCGGGCAGCGGGCCGTCCGCCACGGGGAGACGGCGGCGGCGGTCGAGGCCGACGCGCGGCTGTCGATCATGAGCTTCGTGCAGGCAGTCCTTATCGGATCCGCCCAGATCTTCGCCCTCCTGCCAGGCATCAGCCGCGACGGCATCGTCACCGTCAGCGGGATGCTGCGGGGCATGTCCCGAGAGGACGCGGTCCGGTACTCGTTCCTGCTCTCCGCCCCGGTGATCCTGGCCGCCGGGGTGCTGAAGATACCGGCCGACTTGCTCGGCTCCCTGGGCAACGGGATCCACGGCCAGATTCTGGTCGGGAGTGTGCTGTCCTTCGTCGGGGCTTACCTGTCCGTGCGGTTCCTTGTCCGCTACTTCCGGCAGTCGAGGTCGCTGACACCGTTCGCGATCTACTGCCTGGTGGCGGGGCTCGGCAGCCTGGCGTACCTGGTTCTGCGCTGAGGCGCAGTTGTGGTGGTCAATGCCCTGATCACTCCCGGACCGGTACTATCCAGGCTCGGCGCCATCAGCACGCCCGCGGATTAATTCTTGGCTAAGGCTTTGCGTCGCCGTTGTGCATGCTTTCTGGTTGCCGCCCGGGAGGTAACCGGCCGCCCAAATACCCGTCATGACCTGGGTCGCTGCATCCGATGGCGGCGTCAGGCGGTTTCGCGCAGGAAATAGGAAGCGCATCCGGGCCTGCCCGTCCGGACCTGAAACACGAGCCACGACGGGGGTACAGCATGCATCACAAGCTCGACATCATGACGGAAAAGGGCTACGTCGTCCTCGGTGATTTCAATGGCCGGCCGATCGACCCGCGGGAATGGGAGTCGCTGGAGTACCTGGACTGGAAGAGCGGCGGCGACACGAACTTCGCGCCGCTGGCGTCGGCGACGGGCGAGATGGACTGCCGCGGCTTCTGGGACCACGGTAAGCCGGACAAGGACGGGATCTGGACCGTCAACAGGAAGCTCGCCCCGAGCATGGCGCGTTATGTCGAGAACGTCGGCGGCAACTACGGCCGGGTGCGCGTGATCAAGCTCAACCCCAGCGACGAGGCCACGGCGCTGCGCCAGCTGCACCTCGACGACAACAACCGGCTCAACCCTGATGGCACTGGCTGGGTGATCCGGTCCTGGCTCGAGCTGGACGACACGGCTGGCCAGTCCGTGTTCATCCTGCGCGAGGACAAGGCCGATCCGGCCACCGAGACGCGCATCACGCTGCACCCCGGCATACAGCTGATGATCGACACCGAGCGGCTCTGGCACGTCGTCTGGCACCCAGGGCCAAAGCCGCGGTACGCGCTCATCACCTCGTGGGAGAGCGACGAGATCATCGACAACTGGATCAAGCGCGAGATGGCGCGCGGCCGCCAGCTGCAGGGCGCGCGCCGCTAACCGCACACCGCCGGATCCGGGTAGGGTTTCATGCCATGCCGACGGATCCGGGCTCTGTGACCAGGGTTGCGGTGCTTGATGACTATCAGCGCCGGGCCAGCGGTTTCGCCGACTGGGGTTCACTCGGGCCCGGCGTCGACGTTGTGTTCTTTCACGAGCGCATCGACCCGGCGGCCCTGGCAGACACGCTGACCGATTTCGACGTGCTGGTGCTCATGAGGGAACGGAGTGCCTTCGGCCGGCCGGTGCTTGCACGGCTGCCGCGCCTCCGGCTTGTCCTGACCACCGGCACGTGGAACGCCGCCGTGGACGACGCTTACCTGCGCGAGGCGGGCGTCGTCTACTGCGGCACCGGACGTCCCGACGGGGGACCGACGCCCGGAGTTCCGAGCACCGCCGAGGTGGCGTGGGCCCTGATCCTCGCCGTGTGCAAGCGCGTGCCGATCGAGGACCGGGCGATGCGCGCCGGGAACTGGCAGCTGGGCCTGCCGGTCAACCTGGCGGGCGGCACGCTCGGCCTGGCCGGGCTCGGGCACCTCGGCGCGGCCATGATCGGGCCGGCGCGGGCGTTCGGGATGGACGTCATCGCGTGGAGCCAGCACCTCACGGACGAGCGTGCAGCCGAGGTCGGCGCCCGCCGGGTGAGCAAGAGCGAGCTGCTGTCCGCCGCCGATGTGCTGTCGATCCACCTCGTTCTGAGCGAGCGTACCCGCGGGCTGTTCCAGGCCGCCGACCTCGCGACCATGAAGCCGACCGCGGTGCTCGTCAACACCTCGCGCGGTCCCATCGTCAACGAGCAGGCGCTCGTCGCGGCGCTGCGGGACCACACCATCGCGGGTGCCGGCCTGGACGTCTACGACACCGAGCCGCTGCCGGCCGGGCATCCGCTGACGACGCTGGACAACGTCGTACTGCTCCCGCATCTCGGCTACGTCAGCGCTGCCGGGTTCCGGCAGATGTACGGCCAGGTGGTGGAGGACATCGCGGCGTTCCTAGCCGGGTCGCCGATCCGGACGATCAGCTCGTCACGCCCTGCCTGACCCCCGTCTGCGACGCGCGCTCGATGGCGTCAACCAGCCGGTGGTACCCGACGGCGGTCGCGAAGCTTGGCTTGGGCTGCCGGTCCTCGGCGATGGCCAGCGCCAGCTCCCGGTAGACGAGCGCGACGTTTCGCGGCGGACCCGGCGGGACGCCGGCCGGCAGCGGCTCGAAGCGCGCGGGCACGGGCAGCGGCCGCGCCGGCCGCCCGGTCGGTCGCGTATGCGCTGGCCGCGGGTATCCGGCCGCCGCCCTGACGGCCGACGGCGACCGCGCTCACCGCGAGCGGACGGCCGATGGCGCCGTGACCGATCAGATCGCCGACGTAGCGCGCGCCGGGACTGTGGTAGCCCTGCAGGCCGACGACGTGGCGGCCGCTGCCCGCCGCGGCGAGGTCGGCGGCGTCGCGCCGATGACCCCGCCGCGCAGCGGCGCGGTCACCTACCAGGACCTGACGCGCGTCGGGGTGATCAGCATCGCGGCGCTGAATTGTGCACGCAGCCGCTCCGGCGTGGTGTTCAGCCCGGTCCTGATCGTCTCCTCGTACTTGGCCAGATACGCCCGGACCCGGTCGGAGTCTGGGTCACCGGCCATCACCTCGGCGCGAGCGTCGATCGTGACCACGGCACCGCCGCTGCCATCGCCGTCCAGGTGAAACGACACCAGCGGGTGGACGGCGAGGTTGCGGACCTTCGCGGCGGTCGGCTCGCTGAAGACGAGCAGGTCGTCGCCGTCGAAGTGGAACCAGATGCAGGACGACTGCGGCTGCCCGTCGGCGCGCACTGTCGTGAGCCAGGCCACCGGCGCGGTGGCCAGCCGGGCGGCGACCCCTGAGTCGGTCGCGATTATCCCCATGGCAGCTTCCTTTCCGGCGCGGCGCTTCGACTCGACCCCGTTCCCCTCCTCGGGAGGGCTCAGTGCGCCAGACGCCCCTTTGCCTGCTCATACACATCCGCGGGCAGCGGGCCCTTCTCGGCCGCGGCCACATTAGCCCGCAGGTGGTCGACGTTCGCGGTGCCGACGATGGTCGTGGACAAGGCGGGGTGGCTGATCGTGAAGCGCAGCATGAACTCCATCCGGCTCATGCCGGTCAGCGCGCCATCGAGCTCGGCGTCCGTCCAGCGCCGTCGGCCCTCGCCCTCGGCCAGGCCGATCGGACCCGCGCGCCACGCCTTGTCGTCGGCCGGCCCGCCGCGCGCCACCCCGCCGCGGATCAGCGTGCCAGCTCCGCCCGCTGCGGCCGCGGTGACGAGCTCCTCGTGCTCACGCTGGATCGCCGAGTACGGAATCTGGAACACGTCGAAAACGCCCATGCCGATGTGGTCGGGCAGGTTCGGGAGGGTGCCGGACATCCCGATGAAGCGCACCTTGCCCTCGTCCCGCAGTTCCTGCAGCGTGCCCACCGTGTCGTCGGCCTCCAGCTGAGCGCGGCTCGGCGACATGTGCACCTGGACGAGGTCGAGCCGGTCGGTGCCGAGCCGGCGCAGGCTCTGCTCCACGTCCGCGCGCACGTTGGCGGGCGAGTAATCGTGCGGGTAGGGCGGCGGAGTGCCCGGCGGCATCTGCAGCGGGCACCCGCACTTGGAAGCCAGGAAGTACTCGTCGCGGCGGTGCGCGACGTATCGCCCGATCAACTCCTCGCTGTGGCCGTAGTCGACCGAGGTGTCGATGAGGTTGATGCCGGCGTCCAGCACCGCGTTCAGCAGCCTGCCGGCGTCCTCATCCGCCACGGCCGGGCCGCGCGGCTGGCCGCGCAGTTCCATGGCGCCGTAGCCGAGGATTGTCACATCCGCGCCGGTCCGTCCGAGCTGTCGGGTCGCAATAGTCATGACAGGACGGTACCGGACTGACGCTAGATCACCATGCCGCCGTCGACCGACAGCGTGGTGCCGGTGACGAACGCGCTGTCGTCGCTGGCGAGATACAGCACCGAGCGCGCGATCTCCTCGGGGCTCGCGTGCCGGCCCATCGGGATCATCGCGTCGAACAGCCGCGCGGCCTCGGCTGCCGCCGCGCCGGTCGCCCGGATCTCGATGTCGCGCTGGAATGCGGTATCCGTCGGGCCGGGGTGGATGGTGTTCACCCGGATCCCGCGCGCCACGGCTTCCCTGGCCACCGTGCGCATCAGTCCGACCTGGCCGTGCTTGGCGGTCGCGTAGCCGCTGATCCCGTAGGCCGACGTCAGGCCCACGATGCTGGAGGTGATGATCACGCTGCCGCCGTCTCGCATGACCGGGAGGCCGTGCTTGAGCATGAGGAACGCGCCGAGGATGTGCACGTCGAGCACCCGGCGGAACTCGTCCGTCGGGAACTCGGTGATCGGCACGATGGGTCCGCTGATGCCGGCGTTGCTGAACAGCACGTCCAGGCTGCCGAACCGGTCGGTCGCCTGCGCGAGCGCCGCGATCACCTGGTCTTCCTCGGTCACGTCGGTGACGCTCCAGCTCGCCGCGCCGGCGCCGAGTTCGGCCCCGGCGGCCGCGAGCTCGTCCTTGCGCAGCCCTGCGAGGTGAACGCGCGCGCCCTCGGCGACGAATAGCCGCGCCGTCGCCAGCCCGATGCCGCTCTCCCCGCCCGTGATCAGTGCAACCTTGCCGTCAAGACGCCCCATGGCGGCTCCTTCGCTCGCAGTTAAGATCAGCACCCTTTCTAACGGAACCAGGCCGTCAGGGCTAGCGGTCTGCTACGCCGCGGTTGAGCGACGGGGCCGTCTTGCTAGGGTCACGGGGGAAGTGCAGACCGGCTGGCAACCTACGGAGGCTCACGCCATGCCTGACACCGCGACCGTCCAGATCCCGGCGGCCGGAACCTACCGGCTCGATCCGGAAAGCTCCTCGATCAGCTTCGCTACCCGGCACATGTTTGGCCTGGGAGGAGTTGCGGGCAGCTTCCGGCTGATCTCCGGTGAAATTATCATCACCGACCCCACGACCTCCTCGACGGCGTCGGCGGTGATTGACGCGGCCAGCTTCCATACCGGCGGCGCCGCCCGCGACAAGGATGTCAGGTCCGCTAATTTCCTGCACATTGGCGAGCATCCACAGATCACGTTCACATCCAGCGAGCTGGCCCGCGACGGTGACCGGTGGCTGCTGCGCGGGCAGATCACCGCCCGCGGCACGAGCGCCCCGGCTGAACTGGTCATCACCGAGGCCCGCAGCGATGCGGACGGCCTTCAGGTCACAGCAGTGACCCGGATCGACAGGTACGCGCACGGCCTCACCAAGAAGAAGGGCATGGCCGGCCGGTACCTGGATCTGACCATCGCAGCCCGCGCCACCCGCAGCTAGCCGCAGCTAGCCACTCGCCGACTCACCGCCTTGACGGGTCTTGCCTATCCGCCACGATGCGCTGCAGGGTGCGCCGGCCCAGCTGGCTCATGGCCGGGTTGCTCTGGGCGTAGTACCAGGGCAGGCCCATCGCCTGCGCGAAAGCCCAGGCCTTGCCGCGTTCCCAGTCAAGGTCGTCGCACCCGAGGTCGTCGCGGAGCACCTGTCGCGGGCCTGCTTCGAGCAGGTGCCAGCCACCCACCAGGTCCAGCGCGGGATCACTTGGTCCGAGACCGCCGACGTCGATGACCCCGGCCAGGCGGCCGCCGGAGACGAGCACGTTTGCGGGGGTCAGGTCACCGTGGGTCATCACGTCTGCGGCGGTACGCGGCAGCACCCGCAGGGCTGCCCAGGTGCGCCGGAGCCGCGGGACATCCAGCAGATGCTCGCTGCGCTCCAGGCAGGTCTGCAGCCACGCGTCTTGGGATTGCAGCTCGCCTCCCCGGCCGTTGCCGCTGAAGGTCCTGCCGCGCGTGTCGATCGCGCGCACGCCCAGGATGAACTCGGCCAGGTCGTGCGCGAACGCCGTGGATTCGGCCGGGTCCTGGTCGGTGGCCACAGTGCCGGGCAGCCAGGTCTGCACCGACCATGGGAGCGGGTATTCCGCGCCGGGCTCGCCCAGCGCGACGGGCTCGGGCGTGGGGAACCGCGTGCGGCCGAGTAGTTCGCGGGCTGCCTGCGCCTCGGACTCAAGCCAGCGTCGCGTCGCCCCGGAGTCGCCGGGCTGGAGCGGAAACCGGGCCAGCAAGGTGTCGCCGATGCGAAACAGCGCATTGACCGTCCCGTGCGAGGCGACCGCCCGCACCGGAAGCGTCCGCCACTGCGGGAACTGCTCATCCACCAGCGTGCGGACCGTCCGCACACTGACCGCAAGCTGGTTCGGATGCATATCCACCTCGGGAGCATCCCGAACCCGGCCGCTGACCGCAAACCGCTTTCGGCGGCGACCCGCCCGATGCGCACGGTTATGCCTCAGCCCCGCCGGTCACAATGGGTCAGGAGCGGCTGATGCTGGCCGGCCAGCGGCATGGCCGGCAGCTGGCGGCGGGATCGGGCGGCGGGATCTGGCGGTCGGGGGGATGCGCATGACGGTTTCGGATCGGCACGGCGGACTGGCGGACGTGCTTGATGACCACCTGGCGGCGGAGTTCGCTGCCAGGGACGTGAACGCCACCATGGCGACGATGACCGACGACCCCTACCTCAATCACGTCCCGGTCCTGACGGGAGGAATCGGCCGGGAGGAGGTACGCCGGTTCTACGAGCAGATCTTCATCGGCCACTGGCCGGCGGACACCGCCATCGAGCGGATCTCCCGTACCGTCGGCACCGACCAGGTGGTCGACGAACTGGTGATGTCATTCACCCACGACATCACCATGAGCCACCTGCTTCCCGGCGTGCCGCCCACCGGCCAGCGGGTGCGGCTAGCGGTGTGCGTAGTGGCTGGCTTCCGGGACGGCAAGCTCACCCACGAGCACATCTACTGGGATCAAGCCTGCCTGCTGGTCCAGGTGGGGTTGCTTGACCGGGCGGGCCTGCCCGTGGTGGGAGCCGAGCAGGCCGAAAAGCTGCTCGCCCCGCGGACCATCGCCGCCAACGCCCTGCTCGGCGAGGACTGGTCCAGTCCCTGCTGACAACCACACCGCCACCGTCTTGCTGGCGGACGTCCCGGGCTGCCGATGGGTGCGGAAGGTAGTCTTCGACTATGACTGATCGTGCACCCTTCGGCCGGACCGGGCATGACAGCAGCCGGGTCATCTTCGGCGCGGCGGCGCTGGGGTCAATGCGGCAGGACCGTGCCGACGACGTCCTTGCGATGCTGCTGGACTTCGGTGTCAACCACATCGACACGGCGGCCGCCTACGGCGACTCAGAACTTCGGATCGCGCCGTGGATGGCAGAGCACAGGGGACGGTTCTTCCTCGCCACCAAGACGGGAGACCGCTCGGGCGATGGCGCGCGCGCCAGCCTCGAACGCTCGCTGACTCGCCTCGGCGTCGACTCTGTCGATCTCATCCAGCTCCACAATCTCGTCGAGCCAGCCGAATGGGAGGTGGCCCACGCCCCGGGTGGCGCGGTCGAGGCCCTGTGCCGGGCCCGAGACGAGGGGCTGACCAGGTTCATCGGCGTGACGGGGCACGGACTGCGGATTGCGGGCATGCACCTGCGGAGCCTCGAGCGATTCGACTTCGACTCGGTGCTCCTGCCGTACAACTACGCGGTGATGTCGGCTGACCGGTACCGGGCTGACGTGGAAGCGCTCCTCCGCGAGTGCGAGCAGCGCGGCGTGGCGGTGCAGACGATCAAGTCGGTCGCGCGGCGGCGCTGGCCGCAGGGAGCGGCGCGGCAGTTCAGCTGGTATGAGCCGCTGGCCGACGGCGACGCGCTGGTTCGGGCGGTGCGTTACGTGCTTGGCCGACCGGGCCTCTTCCTCAACTCATCCAGCGACGTCCGCCTGCTCAGGCCGACGCTCGAGGCAGCGGCCGCCGGCGGGCCGGCTCCGGCGGACGAGGAGATGGCCGCCGACGTCGAGCGGCAGGAGATCGAGCCGCTGTTCGACGGCGCGGACTTGGAGCGGATCTAGGCGGTCGAGCCCGACGGCGCGCCGGAGCGGCTCAGCCACGGGGAGGCCAGCATGATCCGAGCACTGGCAGCAGCGGACTTTGCGCCGTGGGAACAGCTGTGGCTGGCCTACTTGCGTTTCTACCGCGCCGAGGTGAGCAACGTGGTTACTGCGACTGCTTTTCGCCGGCTCTGCGACCAGACCGACGGGATGATCGGCCTGGTCGCCACCGATGAGCAGGGCGCGCTCGTGGGACTGGCCCACCTGGTGTTCCACCCCTCGACCTGGTCCGCCGATCCCTCCTGCTACCTGGAAGATCTGTTCGTGGCTCCAGCCGCGCGCGGTAGCGGCACGGCGCGCCAGCTACTGGAGGCCGCGTTCGCCGAAGCGCGACGGCGCGGCGCGGCCCGCACGTACTGGGAGACCCAGGAATTCAACGCCCGGCGCGCTCGCTGTACGACCAGGTCGCCCACCGCACATCCTTCGTCGTCTACGAGCTCTAGCGCGGCGGCGAGGAGGCGGTCAGCGACGGCGTGGATTCTGGCGCCCGGGCCGCGTAGCCAGTGGCGGACTCGAATGCGCGGGCCACGGCGAGCAGATCCCAGTCACCCCGGCGGCTGCCGACCAGTTGCAGGCCGACCGGCAGGCCCGCGGCGGTGAAGCCGGCGGGCACGCTGATGGCCGGCAGGCCCGTCGGCGAGATCAGGTAGGCGGATGCCATCCAGTCCAGGTAGGTCTGCAGCGGATGGCCGTTGATCTCGTGTACCCAGTCGAGCGTCACATCGAACGGCGCCACCTGGCTGACCGGGCAGGCGAGCACGTCAACGTCGGCGAAGAACGCGGTTATCCGCTCGGCCAGCTCGGCGCGTAGCACGGTAGCCCGGCTCAGGTCGGCGGTAGTGAGCCCCAGGCCCTGCTCGATGTTCCAGGTCACGTTCGGGCCAACCAGGTCCGGATCCCTGGCCAGCAGATCAGCTCGGAACGTGGCGAAGGCGAACGCGCGGAACGTGCGGAAGACCTCATCCGCGCCCGACAGATCCGGCGCCATGTCGATGACCGCGCTGCCAAGCCCGGCCAGAACGTGCCGGGCGGGAGCGAGGACCGCTGCCACTTCCGGCTCGACCGGCAGGCCCAGATCGGGGCTCCAGGCGATCCTGACCCCGTTGAGATCCCGGCCGAGCAGTGCACGAATCTGCGCGGGCTCGCGGATAGCAGGCGGCGGCTGGTCCAGTGCTAGCGGGACCCGGGGGTCGGGACCGGCCAGCACGGCGAGCAGCAGCGCAACGTCGGCGACCGTGCGTCCCATGGGCCCCGATACGCCGAGCATGTCGGCGACGTCGGCGAACGGCCAGCCGGGAACCCGCCCAGGGCTCGGGCGCAGCCCCACGACGTTGCAGAAGCTGGCCGGGTTGCGCAGCGACCCGCCGAGGTCGCTGCCATCGGCCAGCGCGATGAGCCGGGCGGCCAGCGCAGCAGCGGCGCCGCCGCTGCTGCCGCCCGCGCTGCGGTCGTGGTGGTAGGGGTTGCGGGTGGCGCCGAAGACCGCGTTGACGGTATGCGAGCCCGCGCCGAACTCGGGCACGTTGGTCTTCCCCAGGCTGATCGCGCCTGCCTCGGCCATCCGGTGCACGACCAGCGCATCGCGCTTCGGTACGTTCGCCGCAAACAGCGGCGACCCGTACGTCGTCCGGACGCCGTCGGTGTCGGCCAGGTCCTTGTGCGCCACCGGCAGGCCGTGCAGCAGGCCGAGCGCCCGGCCACTCGCCATCGCCTCGTCGGCGGCCGCGGCGCGGGCCAGGGCCGCGTCGAAAGTCCGGGTGACGATGGCGTTGATGGCCGGGTCGAACGCCTCAATCCTGGCGATGTGCGCCGACACGACCTCGCGTGCCGACACCTCCCGGCGGCGCAGCATCTCCGCGATGACAACGGCGTCCTGCATGCACAGGTCAGTCACGCAGCCAAGGTAGACCAAACCGGCTCCGCTGGCGCCGGAGAGCGCAGTCCTGAGCCTGCGAGGCTCACGGAAGCCGTTCCAGCGCCCTCCTCGCCTCCCGGCGGACCCAGGCCCGCTTGTCGTCGCGCTTGCTCTCCAATGCCGCACGGGCGGCCGGCGCTCTTAGCCTGCCCAGGGCCTTCACCGCCTGGCCATCAACCTCCGGGTCGTCCACCAGATCGACAAGCACCTCGACCGCCTCCGGCCGCTTCGACCTGCCCAGGCCCAGGACGATCATCTGCCGGGCCGTCCCGTAACGGCGGTCCCGGACCAGCTCTGCGAGTTCATCGAAGCTTGAGTCGTCAGCCAGCACCTCCAGGGCATTGCCGATCGTCCAGCGCAATCCCGTGCCTGTCGGGTCCACGGAAGAATCAACCCGCCGGAACTCATCGATCATCGGCCTGGTCGCAGCAGGCCTCGCCCACGGCACTGTCAGCGCCCGCACGATCTCTTCCTTGACCCTGCGATCGGTGACCTGCGGAAGCCAGTCCAGCAGCACAGTTATCGCCTCGCGGTAACGCACGCCAGAATGGCGCAGATCGGCAAGCGATCTCACCCGGTACCCGGCTGCCGCCAGCTCAGCCAAGATCACCTCCTCGCCCGGCGCCGGCGCCGCCCGCCTCATCCGGACAGGATCCTTAGCACTGCTGCGCGTAGGCCGCAAAGTCTCGCAGCTGGTTGGTGTAGCTCAGGCTCGACACATTGTTGACCTCGCCAAGAACCGACGAATTCAGCTCGTCAGGAATCCGATACGCAGCCGTCCCGCTCAGAGACGGGATGCGGTCGGTAGGCCAGACAGCAGGCGAGACCCCGACAGCCAAGATCATTCCGGGGTGATGAGCCCCGACGCCGTTCTCGGCCGCGGGAGCCGCTGACGCCGACGCGGTGACCGACGGCAGCACGAGCGCGACGACAGTAGCCACCGCTGCTATGGCGGCTGAGAGGAAAGCCCCCCGGCGCCGGGCTGGTTGCATGCGCTGAAGTCTTGCAGCACCGCGGCGCCAGCGGCCGGGAACAGCCGGCCCGGCGGCGGAACGGGTTCCGGTGGTGATCCCCCGGCCGGGAACGGCCAGGGGCATCGGCGGGAGCGGCGGTCAGCGCGGCGAGAACAGCCGGTCCGGCGGCGGGAATGAGTCACGATGGTGATCCTGCCGGCCGGACGGCCGCCAGGACCGCGGGGAACGGCCGGCGGCCGATGGTCAGGCCGCGGTGCTGGGGCGGAAGGTGATGTCCAGCTCGGCGTCCAGCGCCCGGGCCAGGCGGGCCAGCAGCGGGACGGTCGGGGTGGCGCCGCCCGACTCCAGCCGGGACAGCTGCGGCTGGGTCATCCCGGCCCGGGCCGCCAGCTCGGCCTGGGTCAGCCCCACCGCCATCCGCCGGTCATAGACAAGCTGGCCCAGCAGCAGCGCCGCCCGCGCCTCGTCATAGGCCGCGTCATGCCGCTGCGCGCCGGTCCGCTCCCACCGCGCGTGCCCCGCGCTGCCGCTCATCAGTCCCACTTCCGCTCGTAGACGTCCCCCGCGATGCCGTGGTCATGGTGCCCGGCCGCGTGGCCCTGCTCGCAGGCCCGCTGCGCCGCGACCGCCCGGTCCACCTCCGCCCGCGCGGCATGGAGA
>JBOHCP010000052.1:0-13798 GCA_050698875.1 Streptosporangiaceae bacterium
CCATACAGCAGCGCGGTCGCGGTCAGCATGAACGCCAGCGACAGCAGCCTCGCCGCGGCCAGCCCGCCCAGCGAATCGGCGAGTGCCCCGAGCGGCGGATAGAGAATCGGCGCGCCAGACAAGGAATTGAACGGCAGCTGGGCGCCGTGCAGCCAGTGCGCCCACTCCATGTGGCCGTACCACAGGTACCCGGCCTCGTCCTGAGACGCCGTGTCGGACCACACTAGGCGCAACCCCAGGGCCGACTGAGTCGCGAGGATCAGCAGCAAGCCAAACCGGTAGCTGTGCCGCCAGCTACCAGACCGAGGGCTGTCTTTACCGGCCGGGCGCGGCGCGCGCGAGGGGGCGGTCCGTGGCGGAGCCGGACGCGCCGACGCTGGATTGGTTGCCGGTTGGCCGAGTGAGGCGGGGCGCGGCGGGGCCAATTGCCGCGAGGCGAGCCCATCATAGCGACCGCGAGTAGCTGGAAGCTCGACCGATGGCTCTCGTCTGCGGTGGCGCCCATTGTGATTGCCCTCAGCAAGCTGGGCCGGACGCGCCGGCCGCTGCACATACGGGCCGCCCTTGTCGCTAACATCGACCAGCGCTTCCGGCCCCCGCGCCTGCCCAGCCGGATGGGAGCAGTCAAGTTGAATATAGCCCGCGTTAACGCCGTTAGCCTCAGGCGACGGACCCGCAAAGCCGTCTGCTGCTCTCAAGCGCGCGAACCCCTCGACTTGGCCGGGTCTGTCATGCAAACGTCAACGGGGAGGTCCGCCGACTCAACTACTTCGATGGGAGTTAGCACCGCCCAGCGGATCGATGCTACCAAGCCGGATACCCAGGTAAGCCGCATTTCGGTCCGCCACCAGCGGCGGCGAGTATCAGCCACCCGGCAGGATCGACGCTGTCGGGCACCGCGGGGGATGCGCGCGACCGCCTGCCGATTTTCGCTGCTCGGCTCGGGCATGCTCTTCCGCTACAGGTAACGAAGTCACCATCTGGCTGCGCGGCATCACCCTGAGTGAGCAGGCCCATCGTGTGTATCTGATAACCGGCTGCCAGCTCAGTCCCTTCCGATATGATTTGCACCATGCTGCACCGCAAGTACGCCGAATGACATGCTAGCCCAGACGCTGCTCGTCACCGGGGCAACCGGTTTTCTCGGCGGTAATCTCACCCGCCGTCTGCTCGCCGACGGTGTTCAGGACCGGGTGCTCGCACGGTCCGCGTCCCGAACGCGGCCGCTGGCAGACCTCCGGCGCACGGGTCATCACCGGCGACGTGACGAGCCATGAAGCCGTCGAGGCCGCTATCGACGGCGTGCAGGTCGTGTACTACCTCGCGGGACGGCTGTTCGAGCCCTGGGTACCAGGGCAGGAGTACGCGCGTCGACAGCACCCGGTGCTGCTTGAACACTGCGAGCGCGCCTGGCCTGACCCGACTCGCGCACTGCAGCAAGCGCGAGAGGGGACGGTGCGTGGCATCAGGACCGCAGGCCCAGGCACAACTGCGAAACTTCACTGTGAGCATGCTTGCTTTCAGCTAGCATCCCGCGCATGACATCTGTCCGGACCATCGCGCACCGCGGCTTGATGGCCCTCGGCCGCCGACTCCCTAGTAGTGGATTTCATGGCATGCACGATGCGCTGGCCTGGGTCGAACTGGGCCATTGGCTAGCTGACGGAACCGGCGCGAGTAATAACCTGAGGGAATTTGCGTCCAAGGATGAGGTATTCGCACACTGCCTCGCACATGTGCACGGTAGCCGCACGCAATACCTGGAATTTGGCGTTTACGAGGGGAACAGCCTGCGCTGGTGGGCCGGGCATCTGACCGATCCGTCGGCGCGGTTCGTGGGGTTCGATAGCTTCGAGGGTTTGCCCGAGGACTGGCGCCACGACATTCGGCAGGGCGAGTTCCGCACCGCGGGCCCGCCGCTCATAGACGATCCAAGGGTTTCGTTTGTCGTTGGCTGGTTCGACGAAACGCTGCCAAAATACGAGCTGCCGGCGTGTGATCAGCTCATCGTCAACATAGACAGCGACTTGTACTCGAGCGCTATGACCGTTCTCAAGTGGCTAGAACCGCATCTGCGGCCAGGGACGCTGGTGTATTTCGACGAACTCGTCGACTGCCACCACGAACTGCGTGCTTTCATCGAGTCGCTCGCCAAGAGCGGTAGGCGGGTAACGCCGCTCGGTTTCCATAGGTGGCACTGGCTCTTCCGCTACGAGTAACGAAGTGACCATCTGCTCACCGGGCTCAGTCTAAGTGGGCAGATCCATAACGGATTTCTGGAAGTCGGCTAGCGACTCAGTCCCTTCCGATATGATTTGCGCCATGCTGCGCCCCAAGTACGGCGATTGACATGCCAGCCCAGACGGTCCTCGTCACCGGGGCAACCGGCTTTCTCGGCGGTGATCTCACCCGTCGGCTGCTTGCGGACGGTGTTCAGGTCCGGGTGCTCGCGCGGTCCGCGTCCCGAGCGCGGCCGCTCGCAGACCTAGGCGCACAGGTCATAACCGGCGACATGACGAGCCACGAAGCCGTCAAAGCTGCTATCGATGGCGTGCAGGTCGTCTATCACCTTGCGGGACGACTGTTCGAGCCCTGGGTACCGGCGCAGGAGTACGCGCGCGTCCACGTCGACGGCACCCTTGTGCTGCTTGAACACTGCAAGCGCACGCCTGGCCTGACCCGGCTCGTGCACTGCAGCACCACCGGCGTGCTCGGCCCGACCGGGGACCGGCCAGCCGCAGAAGACGCGCCCCTGCGCCCCAGCAACGTCTACGAGGCAACCAAGGCCGAGGCGGAGCAGTTGGTTCGGGGTGCAGGCGCATGCGGACTGGCCGTCGTTATAGCCAGGCCCGGACTGGTGTACGGGCCCGGCGACGTGCACCTAGCCGCGTTCTTCAGCGCGGTGCTGCGGCGGCGCTTTCGTCCCATCGGCCGCACGCCGGTCTGGCTGCATCCGATCTATGTGAATGACCTGACCGCGGCTCTGCTGGCCTGCGGCGACGACGACAGAGCGGTTGGCGAGTGCTTCCACCTCGCCGCTCCACGACCCGTGACGCTGGCCGGGCTCGCCCAGGTGATCGCTCAGGCTGCCGGGACCAGTGCCGCGGGTGGGTTCATCCCGCTCTCGGCAGCCCGCGCGGTGGCTAGGGCAGGCGACCTCCTCCCGCCGAAGGTGCGCGCGTCAGCGCCGCTAACTACCTCAAGGCTTGATTTCCTCACCCACAGCCGGGTTTACGACGTCAGCAAGGCGCAGCGCCTGATCGGGTTTACCGCGAGCACGGACCTTGCCGCTGGGATCACCGAGACGGTGTTGTGGTACCGCCGCAACGGATACCTGCCAGCGGCTGAACCGGCCGGAGTCACTGCGGAGGCGCGCGCCCGCAACTCCGTAGCAGCGGACTTCGCTCCGCACCACGACTAGCAACGGACGCGACAGTGACTGAAGGATTCGCGCCGTCACGGCGCGCCAGCCATTTCGAAGCCAGAGGAGGGGCGTCGTGAGCGAGATACTCGTCACCGGCGGCAACGGGTTGCTTGGCCGGCACCTCGTACCGGAACTCCAACGGCGCGGCGACACAGTAAGGGTGCTGGCGCTGCCAGACGAGGACACGAGTTGGCTCGAGCAGCGAGGGGTTCCCCTCTTGCGCGGCGACGTCAAGGAGCCCCGAACTCTGGCGGCACCGATGGCCGGCGTCAGCGCGGTGGTGCACCTGGCCGCGATGATCGGGGTCTGGCGGCCCATGGCCGAGTATCGCGCGGTTAACGTGGCCGGTACGCAGAACGTGTGCCGGGCAGCGCTAACCGCGGGGGTAAGCCGGGTCGTGCACGTTAGCTCCCTGATTGTGTACGGCATGGATCTTGGGGTAGCCGCGCGCGAGGACACTCCCCTCCGACCGCTGCGGGAGCCGTACTCGGTCAGCAAGGCGGAGGGCGATCTCGCAGTGCAGCAGATGATCTCCGAGGACGGGCTGCCGGCGGTGATCGTCAGGCCCGGCACGTTCTTCGGGCCGGGTGACCGATTGAACTTCGGCAGGATCGCCGACCGGCTGCGCACCGGCAGCGCCGTCGTGATCGGGCGCGGCCACAACGCGATCCCATGGGTGTATGTGACCGACCTGATGCAGGGGATCCTGCTAGCGCTGGACCACCCGGATGCGGTCGGCCGAATCTACAACATCGGCAACGACAGTCCGCTGACGCAGCTCGAGCTGATCGAGGCGATCGCCGACGAGATCGGAGCCAAGCCACCCCGCAGACACCTGCCCTATCGTGCCGCCCACTCCGCCGGCTGGCTCGCCGAGGGCGTGGCACGAGCGACGCGCGGGCGGATCCCGCCGCCGGTCACCCGGCACGGCGTGATGCTCTACGGCGCGGACAACCGGCATTCGATCGATAGGGCCCGCGCCGAGCTCGGCTACTCCCCAGCGGTCCCCCTGCGTGACGGCGTCTCTGTAGCGGCGAAGTGGTATCTCGAGGACCTCTCGGCGGGCCCAGGCAGCAGACCCGCGCCACCTGCGCCTGCCGACGAGGCGCGAGTCTGATGGCGCGGCTCCCGCGACCGTTGGAGGGCGAGGTAGCGGTCGTGACCGGCGCCAGCTCGGGCATCGGCGCCGCGACAGCCAGAGAACTCGGCAGGCGCGGAGCGACCGTTGTGCTGGCCGCCCGGCGCGACGCCGAGCTTCGCGAGCAGGTGCAGCGCATCCACGACGAAGGCGGCCAGGCGCTCGCCGTTACCGCTGATCTGAGGGACCCTGCAGCGGCGGGCGAATTGGCGGCGCGGGCGCTGGCCGAGCATGGCCGCGTTGACGTGCTGGTCAACAACGCAGGCGTCGCGTGGGACCGGCCGGTGCCGTCCAGCTCTCCGAGTGAGATCGCGGATCTGGTCCAGGTCGACCTGGTCACGGCGATGCAGCTCACGCGCGAGTTCCTGCCCGGCATGCTGCAGCGGCGGCATGGCGCGGTCATCTGCGTGGGCTCGCTGTCGGGACGGGTGTCGATGGAGCCGCTGTACTCGGCGGCGAAGCACGGGCTGCGGGGGTTCACCCTCGCGCTGCGTCGCCAGCTAGCAGGCAGCGGCGTTGCTGTGTCGCTGGTGTCGCCTGGCAAGATCGACACCGCGATGGCCCGGCCGCCGGGCGGACCGCCGCCGCAGCTGGTCGCTGACGCAATCGCAGAACTCATCCGGCGGCCGCGCCGGGAGGTAGTCGTGCCGCGCAGGCATTACGCGCTCATCTTGCTGGAGCAGGTGTGTCCGGCTGCCATCGACTTGGCCTGCCAGTTGCGCGACTGGTCGCTGGCGCGGGAAGTGGCACAGCCAACCGCGCAACAAGTCACGCGAACACCCTGACTCGACGGCACCGGGTCCGAGTAGCGTCCTTCAGCTGGCGCGCGCGCTCCCTTGGCTTTTCAGGTCCAACTGGGCGCGACGTCTCGGCATGTTCCGGCCTGCCCGGTGACGTGGTCTGTGCATTCCGCGAAAGCTCCACAGGTGACCGCCGACGTAATTGACGACGGAGAACAGCCCCGTCACCACGATATTGGCGGTGAGCCAGTTCATGCCGAACGACACCAGTAGGGCGTAGACACCGACGTCCGGTAGGGACATCACGATTTTCTGCGCGTTCCACTTGACGAGCGCCCAGGCGAGGTCGATGTGCCGCTCGCGCCAGGTCAGTCCTCGATTCAGGGCGAAGCTCAGCTCAATGCTGACGGAGCCCTTGAGCACATAGCTGACAGTGGCGCCTATGCCATGGTGGACGAGCACCCACTGGACGCCGGTCCCAGCCACGAACACAACGCCACCGATGACACAAAACAGGTAGAACTTGCGTGGCTCCATGCGCTGCGCGGAGCGCGCGATCTGTCGCTTGGTAGAGCCGATGCTGGGCCCGGGCCGTGCTTTCGGCAGCGGCAGCGTCTCGTCAAGAGAGGAGCGCCGCAAGGACGAACCCCACGCTGACGCCGCCTGCGAGCCCGGCATCGGGCCGCCCGGCATCGGGCGGCGGCGCATAGGGCGACCTGTCACCCGGGGATCCACCTTCACGCCCGGTGGAGTCCCCCGCTCGGGCGCTCCCATGCAGGTGCGACCCCCGTAATAGAGGCGCTGGCGGCCTGACCATATGACGCATACCAGAAATTACCGGTCGGCGCTGACTAGGACAAAAGGTGCGCATTGCGCGCAACTCTCGTTATTGTAGCCCAGTACCAGATGCCGGACTCAGCAAATCTGCAGAATCAGATTTCTGGCTCCGCCCTGCTGCCTCAGCGCCCTGAGCTACGCCATCGCTGCGGGAGACGACCATTCGAGGGCGCTGCTGGCGGTTCGCCGCGAGCTTTCCCTGCGGCATAACGTTCCGACTTAGGCATGCTGCTCCTGCCGGGCAGGGCGCTTGCTGCCGACGGGTATCCGCGAGCGCGCTACCTCGGTCGCCACCCTCGCTACCGTCGGCCCGTGCATGAGCATGTTGGTATAGGCGGCGTTCGCCAGCGGACAGAAGCACTCACCGGCCTTGATGCTGCGCCTGAGCTGGTCGGCCTGGCCGCTCCGCCAGACCGCGCCGAAGTCATAGTCGTGCTCGCGCAGGTTGCCCATGGACTGAGCCCGAATGCAGCACGTCCAGACGTCTCCATTGGGTGCTATCTGTGCCGAGGCGACGCCTGCCAGGCACGGAATCACCTGCCGATGCTCCCGCAGCGTCCTCTTGACCAGCGAGTAGTACTGGCGCCGGAATGCCTGGGTAACCTCCGCCAAGCCGGTCAGATGCTGGTCACGCAGGCTCTCGAGCAGGGCGTCGATCGCGACCTCGTACCTCGCGGCTGTCGGAGTGATGCCTAGGCCTACAGTGTCGAGCTCGACTCGCTCCTCGGCGATCTCGGTGATGAAGGAATCGGGCTTGAGTTCTCGCTGCACGTACTCGCACAACGCGGGAAACCTCTCCACGTTGAAATTGGAGATGACGGTATGGACGCCGAGCGTCAGGTGCGAGTACCGACTCTTCAGCTCCTTGAGCCCTGCGTACGTTGCCATCGCGTGGCGCCAGTTATCTCGTACGCCACGGATCTCGTCGTGATCCGGCCCGATGCCGTCGAGGGAGAGATTGATGATTACCTCTGATTTGGGCGCTGCCAGAAGTACCTTCTCGACAGCACTGGGGATGCGCTTGTGCTGAATCCCATTGGTTGGAATGTTGATAATGCCTGGATGGCAGTGGCGGTACGCGCTCGCGACCATGTCCGGCAGGTCAGGACGCATTGTCGGCTCGCCACCGCTGAAGGTGAACCAGTATGGCGCGCGGCCAAGCGAGTGGAAGACCTTGTCCCACTCTCCGACCGTCAGGTCGTCGTTCGGAAGCAGCCACACGTTGCACGTCTTGCACCGGGAGTTGCATCGATAGCTGACGCTAACAGTGATGTTGACCGGCAACCCGAGGACCCGGCCCGTGGCGTACGACGCCTTGAGAACTGGGATGTCGGGCAGAACCTTCAGCAGGCTCATGGCAAGGAACTCCCTAGCTGGCCGCGGTTGTGGCCGGGTCGGACTGGTGCCTGGGCACCGGCATCACGTCCGCGAGCGGCGGCCCAGCCGACGGGAAGGCCACGATCGCGTATGCCAGCGTCGGGCACGCGTCCGTTTGGTTGTCGTTGAGCCGTACCGGCGTGGACTCAAACCGCCGGACGACCGCGCAGGCCGCCAGGTCTGCGTCCGCGCGGTTCCCCGGAAGCGTTGCTATCACCGTACCGCTCTGCTGGATGACAGAGACAATGGCAGCGGATCCAAAGTCTTGGCGCACGTGGTCGGCTACTCGCCGGGTCAGTTGCCGACTGGCGTGAGCGCCGACCTCAAGTCGCTGACGGTGGAAGTCGACGATATGGAAGACGGCGACATTGTGCGGGTGGTCGGTGTTCGCGTCCACGAATACGTTGTGTTTCGTCGAGGCGGCGATCTTCCACATATGGCCCTCCCGACGGCGCATGACGTCGAAGGTGCCTAGCGCCCGCGCGAAGGCCTCCAGCACGACCGTCGCGGTGGTCCACAGTGCCGCCCGCGGTGTAGCGAACGAGCCAGACCCGCGCAGCGCCTGCCCGATGACCCAGGGGCTCATGGTGGGAGCGGAATAGCCTTGCTGTTTGCGGATGCGAAGGTGGCCGGCGTAGATCCGGCGCCGCTGGCGCAGGAAATCGCCGACGGTGGCGGGCCCGCGGTTGTAGACGACCGCGCGCGGCTCGTAGACGAGGCGATATCCCAACTGGCTGACGATCGCCTGGAGAGACAGCTCATCGACCGCGGTGTCGAGGGAGATATTCGGCACCACGCTCCGGAAGGCTACGATCTCGCCGAGTTTGGGGTATTTGACGGAGATCCGGTCGTGCAGCCGCCACTGCAGGTGCACCGCGTAGCCCAGGAAGGTCGTCTCGCCGTTGACCGGCGTGGGGTGTCCACCAACCATGCCGACCGCGGGGTCGTCGAAATGGCTCAGCAGCCCGTCCAGCGCTCCCTCCTTCACCAGCAGATCGGCGCTGACCAGGACCAGCAGCGGATAGCGTGCCACGTCGATGAACAGGTTGATCGCGGACGCCTTGCCTTGCCGCTGCTCCTGCTCGATGAGGCGGACACGCGAGTCGCGAGCCGCAATGTCGGCCACGATGGCACACGTCTTGTCCTCGCAGCCGCTCGCCACGACGATCAGCTCAGCGAGCCTGCGTCCGCCGGTGAACTGCTGGTCAAGGATGCTTGCCAACGCGTCGGCGATATTGGCCTCCTCGTTATAGGCCATCACGCCAACGCTGCAGTCCCAGGCACTTGCTGCGGAGTCGGGTGCGCGCGCGCTCATTCCGCCTCCGCCGGGCCGGCGAGGGAACGGGCAGAAGCGGATTCCGGAGCTTGGCGCTGCTGCGCCATCGCACGCCTGGCGATCTGACGAACCTTGTGCTCCTCGCGCCCGCCTCGGTCAGCGCGCTCGTTCATCGCCGCTGCGTGGGCCTGACGCAAGAACGCCGGCGTGTCTGGGGTTACCGAAAGTCCGAGATGATCCCGCATCTCAGCAAGCTCGCGGAAGTGCTGGCTCGCCCAGTACACGTTCATCCGGCACGTAGCGCAGTTCCACTCCTCATCCGGCGTCTCCGCGCCGCACTGTGCGCACCGCATCGACTGTCCGCCCTTCAATATGCCGTCAGCGCTGCCCAACGAATGCCTGGGATATTACTAGTCGTCAACTTGTGCTGTCCGGGTTTAACCACATATTTACTAAGCGAATCCAGAGGAGTTCCTGTCAAGTTCCCAGGCGTACTCAGATTGCCAACTCGCGAGCACCGAACGTAGCTGGAGCGCGCGGCCTCGTCGGTCGACGACGGGGCTACGGGCACCTAGCACATCCTGGCGTCGTCACAATATGAATGAGAGAAGCTACAGTTCGTACCAATGGCCCCGTTTGCTCCAAACCTGCGCTGGAGCCGACGTTAGCGCAACCGCCCGATGCCCGGCCGGCGTATTGGGAATTACGCGTGCTGACCAGTCGTCACCATCGTCGGCGCGGTCGCACCGCACGGATCGGCTAGGTACGTGGCGCTGACGATCGCGAGCACCGGACCTAGCGCAGGCGACGGGCGACCTCGGTGGCCCAGTAGGTCACGATGATGTCCGCCCCGGCGCGGCTGATCGCGGTGAGGGTCTCCATGATCATCCGGTCGCGATCCAGCCAGCCGTTCGCGGCGGCGGCCTCGATCATCGCGTACTCGCCGCTGACCTGGTAGGCAGCCACCGGCACCGGCACCGCGGCGGACACCTCCGCGATGACGTCCAGGTACGGCAGGGCGGGCTTGACCATGACAATGTCGGCGCCCTCGGCCACGTCCAGCAGCGCCTCGCGCAGCCCGTCCCGCGCGGCCGCGGGATCCTGCTGGTATGACGCCCGGTCACCGAACTGCGGGGCGCACTCCGCCGCCTCCCGGAACGGGCCGTAGCACGCCGAGGCGTACTTCGCCGAGTACGCGCAGATCGCCACGTCGGCGTGACCCGCGGTGTCCAGCGCCGTGCGAATCGCCCCTACCTGGCCGTCCATCATCCCGCTGGGCGCCACCACGTGCGCGCCGGCCGCCGCCTGCACGACCGCGATCGACGCATACCGCTCCAGCGTCGCGTCGTTGTCCACCTCGCCGGCCGCGGTCAGCAGCCCGCAGTGACCGTGATCGGTGTACTCGTCCAGGCACAGGTCGGCCATCAGCACGGTGTCGTCGCCGACCTCGGCCGCCAGGTCAGCGAGCGCGACCTGCACGACGCCGCCGGGGTCGTCGGCCGCCGACCCCCGCCCGTCCTTGACCGCCGGCACGCCGAACAGGATGAGCCCGCCGACGCCCGCCTCGACCGCCTCATGGGCGGCCTTGCGCAGGCTGTCCCTGGTGTGCTGGACCACGCCGGGCATCGACGACACCGGGCGGGGCTCGCTGATGCCCTCCTTCACGAACAGCGGCAGCACCAGGCTCGACGGGCGCGCGCTCACCTGCGCGACCAGGCTGCGCAGCGCCGGCGTGCGGCTTCGTCGGCCAACCTGGAAGCCTGGACCCGGACTGCTGCACTCGATGGCTCGAGCGGATTCATGATCTGGCATCGCCGGTGTGTCCGACGATCCACTGTGCTAGCCTGCTCAAATATGTGGATTCAATCATCACTTTTGCGTCGAGAGGCGCGGCGATGTGAAGTGCTAGCGCATTATGGCTGACCTTGTTCCCCGGATGGCTCAAGACCTGCTCGACGAGCTGGTCGCGGCGTTGCGCGTCGTCATCGTCAACGGACCCAGGCAGTCGGGGAAGACCACGATGCTGAAGCAATATCAGCGCGCCCATGGCGGCAGCTACCGCACCTTGGACAATCGCCAGGACCAAGACGCCGCCGTCGCGGATCCGGCCGCCTTCGCAGCAGAGGGGGGACGGCCGAGACTGATCGACGAGGTGCACCGTGGAGGTGACTGGCTCATCCGAGCCATCAAGATCGTGGTGGACACCGACCCCAGCCCAGGCCAGTTCATCCTCTCGGGATCGAGCCGCTTCCTGACCGTACCTACGCTGTCTGAGTCACTGGCGGGCCGCGCGGTGTTCCTCGACCTGTGGCCGCTCAGCGTGGCGGAGCGCACGGGCGGCCCGACGGACTTCTTCTCCAAGCTCTTCGATACGTCCGGCAGCGGGCTTGTGGGTCAAGAGTCCGGGTGGACGCGGGACGACTACATCCGGGTCATCTGCGAAGGGGGATTCCCTGAGGTACTGGCGCTCACCTCAGAGATTGTCAAGCGAGCCTGGTATGACGGTTACCTGGCGACGGTCATCAACCGGGATATCAGCGAGTTCGCGGAGATCGCCAAGGCCTCGGCGATTCCCCGGTTGCTCGGGCTGGTGGCTGCGCGAAGCGGGTCGCCGCTGGTTGCAGCGGATATGGCGCGGTCGGCAGATCTGGACCGTGCCACCACGCGCAACTACCTCACCTATCTGGAGACCGTCTTTCTCACGGTCGAGGTGGCCCCGTGGTCAACGAACCTGACTAAGCGGCTCTCCAAGACGCCGAAGGCCTTCGTGACGGACTCGGGCCTGGCTGCCCATCTGCTTGGCGTGACCGCTCCGGACCTCCGGCGCGTCGGGCATCCGGCACTCGGCGGGCTCCTCGAGACGTTCGTGCTTACCGAACTCCTCAAGCTGCGGACGATCAGCCAGATTCCGGTCGGCGTCTGGCAGCTGCGCGAAGGCGAGGACCGGGAGATCGACTTCGTGCTCGAAGGACCTGGTGGCGCGGTAGTCGGAATCGAGGTCAAGGCGACTACCTCTCCTAGCGCCGACACGGCGCGGCACCTGCGCTGGTTTAGAGAGAAAATAGGTGACCGGTTCCGGGCGGGAGTAGTTTTTCACCTAGGCTCGCGTCCAAGCTCATTCGGCGACGGCATCCACGCGATCCCCATGTCTAGCCTCTGGGGCCATGCGGCGCTTTGATCCGCGGCAACCCGTCGGCTCCTTCACACCACTAGCGGCGACATCGGCGCCGGTCTGACAAGATCGTGTGCACTGCCGACGGCGCGTCGGCCCCGCACCATCACCGCCGTTCGCGTCGTCGCCCTGCTCCGAACGGAACTGCGCCTGGAGGTGGCACACCAGGACGGTGGCCGATCTGGGGTTCTCATTTCAGGGTGAGATGCCAGCCCGACGCCGCCGCAGCGCCGGGCGGGCCTCTAGCTAGCGCAGTCGGCGCGCGACCTCGGCAGCCCAGTAGGTCAAGATGATGTCGGCACCGGCGCGGCTGATGGCGGTGAGGGTTTCCATGATCACCCGGTCCCGGCCCAGCCACCCACGAGCGGCCGCCGCCTCGACCATCGAGTACTCGCCGCTCACCTGAATACGCCGCGACCGGCACGCGCACCGCCGCGGACACCGACGCGAGAACATCCAGGTACGGCAGTGCGGGCTTGACGATGACGATGTCGGCGCCCTCGTCCACATCCAGCAGCGCCTCCCGCACCCCGTCCCGCGCGGCCGCGGGATCCTCCTGGTAGGAGGCCCGGTCGCCGAACTGCGTTGCGCACTCCGCCGCCTCCCGGAACGGCCGGTACAACGCCGACGCATACTTGGCCGAGTACACGCAGATCGCACGTCGGCATGACCGGACGCGTCCAGCGCCCCGCGGATCGCCCCGACCTGGCCGTCCATCAACCCGCTCGGCGCCACCACGTGCACGCCCGCCTCGTGCTGCGCGACCGCGATCGACGCATACCGCTCCAGCGTCGCGTCGTTGTCCACCTCGCCGGCCCGCGTCAGCAGCCCGCAGTGCCCGTGGTAGGTGTACTCGTCCAGGCACAGGTCGGCCATCAGCACCGTGTCCGGCCCGACGTCGGCGGTGAGGTCGCGCAGCGCAACCTGGACGACGCCGTCCGGATCGTCGGCCGCCGGCCCCGCCCGTCCTTGACCGCGGGCACGCCGAACAGGATCAGCCCCCCCGGGGCCAGCGTCGACCGCTTCGTTCGCGGCCTTGCGCAGGCTGTCCCTGGTGTGCTGGACCACGCCGGACCCCGGCAGCCTGAGCCGGTCTGGCGGCGCGCGCACAACCAGACGGCAAGACCACCGCAAGTTACTGTCCAGTTACCTACAGCCACGTGGCACACCCGACGACGACCCGGAAACGGTCCAAGCTACCGCATTAGCTTCACCATCAAGCGGCTACGGCGCCGCACGAGGACAGCCCCACATGCGGCCTGCCGCCCGGCGAGAAGCGGCGGTGCTGAAGGCGGCGGAAATGCTGGAGGCAGCCGGTAACGTGCTCGGCTACCCGCACAGCAGCTCGGCCAGCGGGAAGGGCGGCATGCTGCGGGAGCTACGTCCGAGGCGGGGCAGGTCTCCGGTGCGACCGCTGTACCGCCGCATCGGCAGCGAGTTCGTGATCGGGGCGGTGGCTCGCAGTCATGAGGGCAGGCGCGCTTGCAACGCGATGCTCGTTGAGGCCCGGCGGCGGCTGGATGATGAGCAACAGCGTCTGGAGAAGCAAGGGAGCAGGCAGAGGTGAGCAAGACCAACGCAGAGGTGCGGGCGGAGCTGCTGGCTGACCCGGGCGGTGGCGGCGGAGTACCGCAAGAATCTGCTGGCGCATCAGGTGGGATCGGCGGTGCTGCGATACCGGTCGGAGCATGGGCTGTCGCAGCCGCAGCTAGATGATCAATTCCAAGGTCTAACGGCGTGTCGCGCCCTGTTTGCGGTGAAAGGGTGCCCAGGATCGGCGTTGGAACTCAACGCCGAGCCTGGAGGCCCTCGTGGACGCCGACCTGGACACCCT
>JBOHCP010000053.1:0-13791 GCA_050698875.1 Streptosporangiaceae bacterium
ATCACTGGCTCAGTCGATCTCGACTACATGAGCGCCGCCCTCCCTGCTATCACCTCAGCCGACCAGGTGACGTTTGACGCCGGGGTGAAGAGCAGTTTCACCGTGACGGCGACAGGGTTCCCGGCGGCGGCGTTCTCCGAGACCGGCGCACTGCCGGACGGTGTCACCTTCGACGGGAACGGGTTGCTGTCGGGGACGCCCCCGGCCGGCACGGGGGGCAGCTACCAGCTCCAGATCACGGCGACCAGCGGCGCCGGGAGCGTGCAGCAGGCGTTCACGCTGATCGTGCCCACGCAGCCAAGCGTCTACATCCCGGTGGGCCCGGTGCGGGTGCTGGACACCCGTGACGGCACCGGCGGGTCCTCCGGTCCGGTCGGGGCCGGGCACTTCATCAGCCTGCAGGTCACCGGGATGGACGGGGTGCCCGCGACCGGGGTGACCGCCGTCGTGCTGAACGTCACCGCCACCGACCCGACCGCCACCAGCTTCATCAGTGTCTACCCTGACGGTACCCCCCAGCCGCTGGCCTCCAACCTCAACTTCACGGCTTGGGAAACCATCCCCAACCTGGTCAGCGTGCCGGTCGGCGCCGACGGCAAGGTCGACTTCTACAACGCCGCCGGCAGCACGGACCTAGTCGCCGACCTGGCCGGGTACTACGCCACCAGCACCAGCACCGGCACCGGCTCGTCGTTCGTGGCGGCCGGCCCGTCACGAGTGCTGGACACCCGTAACGGCACAGGCGGGTCCCCCGGCCCGGTCGGGGCGGGGCAGTTCATCAGCCTGCAGGTTGCCGGGGTGGACGGGGTTCCCGCGACCGGGGTAACCGCGGTGGTGCTGAACCTCACCGCAACTGACCCGACGGCCACCAGCTTCGTGACCGCCTACCCCGATGGCGCAACCCGGCCGCTGGCCTCCAACCTCAACTTCACCCGCTTGGAAACCATCCCCAACCTGGTCATCGTTCCCGTCGGAGCCGACGGCAAGGTCGACTTCTTCAACGCCGCCGGCAGCACCGACCTGGTCGCCGACCTGGCCGGCTACTACAGCGGCACTGGCTCGTCCTTCGTGGCGGCCGGCCCGGTGCGGATGCTGGACACCCGTAACGGCACCGGCGGGTCCTCCGGCCCTGTCGGGGCGGGGAAGTGGATCAGCCTGCAGGTTGCCGGGGTGGACGGCGTGCCCGCGACCGGGGTGGACGCGGTGGTGCTGAACCTCACCGCAACTGACCCGACGGCCACCAGCTTCGTGACCGCCTACCCCGATGGCACTACCCGACCGCTGGCCTCCAACCTCAACTTCTACGGCTGGGAAACTATCCCTAACCTGGTGGTGGTGCCGGTCGGCGCCGACGGCAAGGTCGACTTCTACAACGCCGCCGGCAGCACCGACCTGGTCGCCGACCTGGCCGGCTACTACACCAGTCCCTGACCGGGCGGCCCGCGCAGACCGGTAGGGCCTAAAGGGGGCATGACCAGGACGCAACCATCGTCGTCATCAACGGCAAAACCACCGCCAGCCTGGTCTACGTCGCCGACCAGGGCACAGGCGAGATCTCGGTCGCCGACGCGGCAACGGCGGACAGCGTGTCCACTCTGATCAGCGGGCTGACCCAGCCACAGGCCTGGCGCTCGGAACTGGGGCCGGCACCCCGCCGTACGTGACAGGTGCCGTGAACAGTTCCCTGAACAACCTCGGTACCACGTACGTGATCGACCCGGCCAGCGGGGCGATCATCGACCAGATCCCCAGGGGCGGCTCGTCCGTTGCCACAGTTGTTGACGAGGCCTATGTCGACGGCAGCGGCGCGAGCCCGCTCGGGGGCGACCTCACGGTCATGACGCCGACCGGGGCGGCGGCGAATACGATGTCCCCGGTCCTGGTGGTGCCAGCCCGTAACCGAGTCAATGACAGGCCGCGGCGCTCCGGCTGATCATTTATCTCGTCGCGCCGCCCAGCGCGCTCAGGTGTCGTAGTCGACCGTCAGCTCGTCGCTGACCGGCAGCGACTGGCAGGTCAGCACGAAGCCGGCGTCGAGCTCGGCCTGCTCGAGCGCGAAGTTGCGGCGCATCGCCACCTCGCCCGACACCAGCCGGGCCCGGCAGGTCCCGCACACCCCGCCCTTGCACGCGAACGGCAGGTCTGGCCTGGCCCGCTGCGCGCCGTCGAGTACGGCCGTCCCCGCCGGGATCGTCGTGGTCGTCCGACGCCCGTCCAGCACGACGGTCACCTGGCACCCGCCGGTCAGCGGCGCCTCGGCGTGCTGCTCCGGCTCGGGCGGGGTGTCCTCGACGTAGAACAGCTCCCGATGCACGCGCGCAGCGGGCACACCGAGCTCGGCCAGCACCGCCATCGCGTCGGTGACCATCCCGTACGGCCCGCACAGCCACCAGTGGTCGACGGCGCCGACGTCACAGAGCGCCGGCAGCAGGAGCCGCAGCCGGTCCGCGTCCAGCCGCCCGCTGAACAGCTCCACCTCCTGCGGCTCGCGGGACAGCACGTGCACGAGTTGCAGCCGGACCGGATAGCTGTCCTTCAGGTCGGCGATCTCGTCGGCGAACATCACCGTGTCCGCGCGCCGGTTCCCGTACAGCAGGGTGGCCTCGGACGTCGCGTCGGCCAGCGCCGAGGCAGCGATCGACAGTACGGGCGTGATGCCCGACCCGGCGGCGACCAGCACGTGCCGGCCCGGCGCGCTGAGGTCCGGGGTGAACGCCCCCGACGGCGGCTGCGCCTCGATCCGGTCCCCCGGCCGCACCTCGTTCACCAGCCAGCCGGACAGCTCCCCGCCCGGCACCTCGCGCACCCCGATCCGCAGCGGCTGGCCGGCCGGCGCGCAGATCGAGTACGACCGCCGCTCGTCCCGGCCGTCCACGAGCCGCCGCAGCGTCAGCGACTGGCCGGGCCGGAATCGGTACTCCTCGGTCAGCTCCCGCGGCACGTCGAAGGTGACCGCGACCGCGTCGTCGCACAGCCGGTCGATCCGGGCCACGGTCAGCTCAAGGAACTGCCGCCGTACCGGCGGTGTCCCGGCAGCCGTGCTCACCGTCACCTCAGACCTCCTTGACGTGCTCGAACGGCTCGGCGCAGGCGAGGCACCGGCGCAGGTCCTTGCACGCGGTACCACTGAACGCCGCGGTGAGCGTGGTGTCGGCCGAGCCACACCGCGGGCAGGTGACCGGCGGGCCGGATGCGAACAGCGTCAGCGGCACCGGGCCATCCGTTTCGCGGCGGGTTCCTGGGGGTCGACCACCCCCCGTGCCAGCACCGAGTAGGGAACGGGGTGGTGCGAGGCCGGCCTCGGCTAGCTTGCGGCGGCCGTCGGCGCTGATCAGGTCCGTCGACCAGGGCGGGCTCAGCACCGTGCGCACCTCGACGTCGGCGAACCCGGCCGCCGCCAGCCTCGCCGCCACGTCGCGGCCCATCTCGGCCAGGGCAGGGCAGCCGGAGTAGGTCGGCGTCAGCGACACCGTCACCCGCTGGCCGCTAACGCTGACGTCGCGGAGGATGCCGAGGTCCGCGAGCGTCAGCATGGGCAGCTCGGGATCGGGCACCGATGCCGCTATCCGGCGGGCCTCGGCCAGCGCGGCCGTCTCGGTCACCACGTCGCCCCCGGCAGGGCACGCGCCACGCTCTGCAGCTCGGCCAGCAGGTAGCCCATCGCCTCGGTGTGCACGCCCTCGCGGCCGGCCTCGCCGACTGCGCTAGCCCGGCGGGACACAGCGCCCCCTCCGGACACCGGAGACCCCGATGGCACTGGGCTCCCCGCCAGCCCGGCCAGGGCCGGCACGTCGGGCCAGGCTAGCGTCGCCTCGGCCAGTACGCGCCCGACCACCGCGTCGTACTCGGGTCGCAGCTGCGCCGGATCGACCGCGACCCCGGCCGCCACGAGCCGCTGCTCGACCGCGGTGGGCTCGAACAGCTCGGGCACCAGCGGCGCGACCGCCGTCAGGCCGGCGGCCATCCGCTCGCGGGAGTAGTCCGTGCCGTCGCCGAGCCTGATAACCCACTGTGCCGCGTAGTCGCGGTGGTAGGTCAGCTCCCGGACGCCCATCGCCGCAACGGCGCCGAGCACCGGGTCGGCCGAGTCACGCAGCCGGGCGATCAGCGCCAGCCGCCAGGCGCTGAAGACAAGCAGCCGGGCGATCAGGCCGGCGAAGTCGGCGTCGGTGATCTCGGCGAGCCGGACGTTGCGGAACTCGCGCTCGCCGCGGCAGAACGCATAGTCGTCCTCGGTCCGCCCGGAGCCGTCTGCGGCGCCTGCCCTGGTGAGCAGCAGCCTGGCCTGCCCGAGGAGATCGAGCGCGATATTGGCGAGCGCGGTCTCCTCCTCGAGCTCGGGCGCGCTCGCGAGCCACTGCTGCAGTCGGTGCGACAGGATCAGCGCGTCGTCGCCGAGCATGAGGCAGTACGCGGCGAGGTCGCCGCCGTCGACATCCGCGGGCAGGCTGGTGTCTACTCCGGCCAGCGGATCGGTGAACCCGGTGCCGAACGCCCACCGGTGACCGGTGTCGGTTTCCTCGCTGATCGCCTCGTAGGCGGTGTCGAAGCCCATTCCCGTGCTCCAGTCAGCCAGGCTCAGATGTGCGGGACCGAGTCGGGGATCTCGTAGAACGTCGGGTGCCGGTACACCTTGTCGCCACTCGGGGCGAAGAACGGGTCCTTCTCGGCCGGGCTGGACGCGGTGATGTCGGCGGCCCTGACCACCCAGATGCTGACGCCCTCGTTCCGCCTCGTGTACAGGTCGCGCGCGTGGTGCAGCGCCATCTGCGGGTCCGCGGCGTGCAGCGATCCGACGTGCACGTGGTTCAGGCCGCGCTTGCTGCGCAGGAACACCTCGAACAACGGCCAGCTCGACCGCGGCTGCGAGGGCGAGGTAACCCCGTTCCCCTCGTTCTTGTGGTTCGTCATGCCACGGCCTCCGATCGCCTGGCCGCGTGCGCCGCGGCAGCCTCCCTGACCCACGCGCCGTTCTCGTGCGCAGCCCGCCGGTGCGCGATCCGTTGTGCGTTGCACGGCCCGTTGCCGGACACGACGCGCTTGAACTCGGCCCAGTCGACCTCGCCGAAGTCGTAGTGGTCGCGAGCGCCGTTCCAGCGCAGCTGCGGATCGGGCAGGGTCACGCCGAGCGCGTCGGCCTGCGGCACGGTCATGTCGACAAACCGCTGCCGGAGGTCATCGTTGGTGTGCCGCTTGACCCGCCAGCGCATCGACTGCTCGGTGTTGGGCGACTGCGCGTCCGGCGGGCCGAACATCATGAGCGACGGCCACCACCAGCGATTCGTGGCGTCCTGCACCATATCCCGCTGCGCGCCGGTACCGCGCATCATCGTCAGCAGCAGCTCGTACCCCTGCCGCTGGTGGAACGACTCTTCCTTGCAGATGCGGATCATCGCCCGCGCGTACGGCCCGTAAGACGACCGGCACAGCGGCACCTGATTGCAGATCGCGGCGCCGTCGACCAGCCAGCCGATCACGCCAACGTCGGCGAAGGTCAGCGTCGGGTAGTTGAAGATGGACGAGTACTTCTGCGCCCCGGTGATCAGCCGGCCGGTGAGGTCCTCCCGGTCGGCACCGAGCGTTTCGGCCGCCGAATACAGGTACAGACCGTGCCCGGCCTCGTCCTGGACCTTGGCCAGCAGGATCGCCTTCCGGCGCAGCGACGGGGCCCGGGTAACCCAGTTGGCCTCCGGCTGCATGCCGATGATCTCCGAGTGCGCGTGCTGGGCGACCTGCCGGATCATCGTCTTGCGGTACGCATCCGGCATCCAGTCCCGCGGCTCGATCCGCCGGTCGCGGGCGATGGTCTCCTCGAAGTCGCGCTCCAGGCCTGCGGCGTCCGTCGATCCCGGTCCGGTCATCGGCCGCTCCCTTATTAACCGATCATTCGGTCAGTATATCGCGAGCATAGTCCGGCCGACCGTGGGTTGGCTCGCCGAGGTTGCTGGTGATCTAGCCGCGATGACGTGCGCTCGGGATCACGGCTTGCGGGCGACTCCGGCCCACAGGCTCGTGCTGCTCGCAGCGAGCGGAGGCGTCGTCGGTCGCCAGTCCTGAACCTGGACCAGACCTGGCTCGACCATGTCCAGGCCGTCGAAGAACCGCATGACGTCGTCCCTTGAGCGGAGCGTCGCCTGCTCTGCGGCGCGGTCGTTGAAGCGCCGCGCGGCCTCGGGGGCATCGGCGTGGACGTCGGAGCCCGGATGCGACAGCGTAAGGAAACTGCCCGACGGCAGCGCATCCAGCAGCGTCGCCACGATCTCGTGCGGGTGATCCTCGTCCGGCACGAAGTGCAGTATCGCCACCACCATGAGCGCGATGGGCTGGGAGAAGTCCAGCATGCTCGCGGCGTGGGTCAGGATGGCCTGCGGGTCCCTGATGTCGGCCTCGATGTAGTCGGTGACGCCCTCCGGTTCGCTTGTCAGCAGCGCGCGAGCGTGGATCAGCACGACCGGATCCCGGTCGACGTAGACGATCCGGCAGTCAGGCGCAATCGACTGGGCGACCTCATGGGTGTTGTTCGCCGTCGGTATGCCTGTCCCGATATCCAGGAACTGGCGGATCCCCTCGTCCCCAGCCAGGTAACGCACGGTTCTCGCCAGGAACTGCCGGTTGGACCGCATCGAGTCTGCGATGTCCGGATAGGCCCGCATCATCGCGTCACCAGCAGCGCGGTCGGCCTCGAAGTTGTCCTTGCCGCCCAGCAGATAGTCGTAGACCCGCGCGATGTGGGCAACGCTGGTGTCGAGTGCGTCTGTCGTGCGCTCGCTAGAGGCCATCTTCACAGTTCCTTCGGCTGCCGAGGACAGCCATTATCCCGCCGTTAACACCTATGGACTTTCAAACCTAATCTAAGCCGCTCAGATCGGATGCAGCGAGCCACACGGCCTTCTGCACGGCCTGCGGCCGGTTACGGCCAGTTTTTGGCGACCATGGTGAGCACGTCGTACTTGGCGACCGAGGCGCCCTGCTGGTTAGTCACATCGGTGTCCCAGCGCACCTCGCCGTGGCCGGCATCCTCCCGCGGAATGATCTGCTTGCACGTCAGCGTCACGGTCAGCTCGTCGCCCGGGTAAACGGGGGTGAGGAAGCGCAGATTCTCGATCCCGTAGTTGGCCAGAACCGGCCCGGGATCGGGCTGGACGAACAGCCCGGCCGCGAAGGACAGCACCAGGTAACCGTGGGCGACACGGCCGTCGAAGAAGGGGTTGGCCTTCGCCGCCTCCTCGTCCATGTGGGCGTAGAAGGTGTCGCCGGTGAACTCCGCGAAGTGCTCGATGTCTGCCAGCGTGACCCGGCGTGGCCCGGCGATGACGGTGTCGCCTGGCCGCAGGTCGGCGAGCGACTTGCGGAATGGGTGATCTCCGCCAGCTGAGCGCTCGGCGCCGGGGACCCAGCTGCCGGTGACGGCGGTCAGCACGCGCGGGCTGGCCTGGACGGCGGTCCGCTGCATGTAATGCAGCACGCCGCGGATGCCGCCCAGCTCCTCGCCGCCGCCTGCCCGGCCGGGGCCGCCGTGCAGCAGCGGCGGCAGCGGCGAGCCGTGCCCGGTCGACTCGGCTGCGTCATCGCGGTCAAGCACCAGCAGCCGGCCGTGCCATGGCGCGATGCCGAGCACGACCTCGCGGGCGAAACCCGCGTCGCCGGTGACGATCGAGCCGGCCAGGCTGCCGCGGCCCCGCGCGGCCAGGCCGATCGCGTCGTCGGCACCGGAGTACTCCATGATCGTCGCTACCGGCCCGAACGCCTCGATCTCGTGCGGCTCGGTCCGGGCCGGATCATCGCAGCGCAGCAGCAGCGGTGCGAGGAAGGCCCCGCGCTCGGCGTCGGCGCCCACCACGTCGACGTTGTCGGGATCGCCGAACACGAGCCGGCCAGCCGCTAGCAGGGCCTTGACGCCGCGGCGGACTTCCTCGCGCTGTTCCAGGCTCGCCAGCGCGCCCATCCGCACGCTGTCGTCAGCTGGGTTGCCGACGATGACCAGGGCCAGCTGCTCCGCGGCCGCCTCGGCGACCGGGCCGGCCAGGCCGGACGGCACGAACGCACGCCTGATGGCCGTGCACTTCTGGCCGGCCTTGACGGTCATCTCGGTCACGAGCTGCCGGACGTACAAGTCGAACTCGGCCGTGCCTGGCCGCGCGTCCGGGCCGAGGATCGAGCAGTTCAGCGAGTCGGCCTCGGCGTTGAACCGGACGGCCCGCGCGACCACGACAGGGTGCGCTCGCAGCTGCCGGGCAGTTGCCGCGGATCCGGTGAAGGACACCAGGTCCTGCTCGGTCAGGTGATCGAACAGCTCGCCAGTGCTGCCGCAGACCAGCTGCACGGCTCCGACGGGCAGCAGACCCGAGTCGACGATGAGGTGCACGAGCCGCTCGGTCAGGTACGCGGTCTGGCTCGCCGGCTTGATCAGGCTCGGAACGCCGGCCAGGAAGGCCGGCGCGAGCTTCTCGAGCGGCCCCCACACCGGGAAGTTGAACGCATTCACCTGCACGGCCACGCCCCGCCGCGAGGTCATGAGGTGCTGGGCGGCGAACTGGCCCGACCGGCCGAGCGGCTCGAGCCCGCCGTCGGCGCAGATGGTGTCGTTCGGCAACTCGCGGCGCGCCTTGCTCGCGTAGCCAAGCAGCACGCCGATTCCGCCGTCGACGTCGAACTTGGCGTCGCCGAGGGTCGCGCCGGTCCGTGCCGACAGCGCGTACAGCTCATCACGGTGCTCGCGCAGGTAGGAGCCGAGCGCCTTCAGCAGGCCGGCTCGCTGATGGAAGGTCAGGGCACGCAGCACGGGACCACCGACGGACCGGCCGTAGTCAAGCGCCGCGGCCATGTCGATCCCGGCCGACGAGACCCTGGCCACCTCGTCGCCGGTGACCGCGTCGAACACCGGCCGGCCGTCGCCCGCCGGCGTTACCCAGCTCCCGGTTACATAGCTTCGCAGCAGCGCCATTGCTCGCTCCTCGCCAGTCGCGATTTTCTGACCGGTCGTTCGGTACGTTATCTTGTCGCCATGGCGGATGGCCAGGCGGGAAGCAGCCAGTCAGCCCGGCCCGGACGTCGCGGCAGGCCGGGTTACGACCTGGAGTCCCTGCTCGCCGTCGCGGTGACGGTCTTCAACGAACGCGGGTATGACGGCACCAGCATGGAGGATCTGTCCAGACGGCTGGGCATCTCCAAGTCGTCGATCTACTACCACGTCAACAGCAAGGAAGACCTCCTGGCGCTGGCCCTAGACCGGGCGCTGGACGGCTTGTTCACAGTTGCCGACGACATACGGCCGAGCGGCATGGCGGCCATCGAGCGGCTGGAGTGCCTGGTGCGCGCCAGCGTCGGGGTACTGGCCGAGCGACTGCCGTACGTCACACTGCTGCTGCGTGCCCACGGCAATACCAGCACGGAGCGGCGGGCGCTGGCCCGTCGCCGGGAGTTCGACCAGATCGTGGCGGACCTGGTGAAGGAGGCGGAGCGGGACGGGGACATCCGGCCCGACGTCGACCCGGCCGTCACGGCGCGGCTCCTGTTCGGAATGATCAACTCGCTGGTCGAGTGGTACCGTCCGGACCGCCTGGACACCGCAGCGGGCCGGAACACCGAACTGGCCGAGGCGGTCTGCGCAGTCGCCTTCGACGGCCTGCGCGTTCGGCGCCCCGACGCGGCCGATCTGTCCCGGCGAGCCGGCGCTCAGGCGGGCCGGTGATCCTCGACCCTGCCGACCCGCGCCCGGTGCTGCTTGTCGACGTGGACGGCGTGCTGAACCCGTGGCTGGCCGAGCGCTGCCCGGCGGGATACCACCAGTACGACTTCTTCCCCGGCGAGCGGGTGCTGCTGTCCCCGGGTCACGGTGAGCTGCTGACCTCGCTGACGCCCGCCTACGAGCTCGTCTGGGCCACCGCCTGGGAGCACCGGGCCAACCTGCTGATCTCTCCGGTGCTCGCACTGCCTGAGCTGCCGGTCATCGAGTTCCCGCTCGACGGCCGAGACCTGTTCTTCCGGAAGCTGCCGGCCGTGATCGATGCGGTCGGCGAGCGGCCATGCGCGTGGATCGACGACGAGCACCAGCCCGATCACTACGCCTGGGCGAAGCAGCGCGCCGTCCCCACGCTGCTCATGGACATCGATCCGGCAGTCGGACTGACCGGCGGCGTGGTCGCGATCCTCGCGGACTGGGCAGCGGGCCCGGCCAGCGGCGCGCAGCCCTAAGGCCGGCCGATCGCGCGCAGCCGGCCTGCCTCGTCCGGCGTCAGCTCCGCGGCCACCCGGAGCGCGCCGACGTTCGCGGCTACCTGCTCCGGGGACGTGGCGCCGAACAGCAGCGCCGTGACCGCGGGGTTCAGCAGCACGAACGCCATTGCAAGCTGAGCCGGGTCGCGGCCGAGGTCGGCTGCTAGCGCGGCTAGCTGGCGGCTGGCCAGGGCCGCGGCCGCGTACGGTCGCTGGTCGAGTTGCCCGGCAGCCCGGCCAGCGTGCGGATCGGCAGCATACTTGCCAGTCAGCACGCCGCCCGCCAGCGTGTAGGACGCGACGATCGCGACGCCGCGGCAGGCCGCGACCCTGGTCAGGTCAGGGTCCTCGACGACGTCCCGCCGGACCAGGCTGTACGGCGGCTGGGTGGCGCACGGGCCGGGCACGCCGGTCTGCGCAGCGACCTGCCACGCCTGTTCCAGCTGGGCCGGCGGCCAGTTGAACGCTCCCCAGGCGCGCGCCTGCCCGGCGGCAACCAGGCTGGTGATCATCCCGACCACCTCGGCCGTCGGCACGTCACCAGGCGGCGCGTCGGAGTAGATGAGGTCGACGTGATCCAGCCCCATCCGGCGCAGCGAGCCGGCCAGCTCATGCGAGGGCGCCTGCCCTGGCCAGAACTCCCACCACAGCTTGTTCGCGACGACCACCTCATCGCGCCGCCAGCCTGCCGCCCGGAATAGCTCGCCGAATACAACCTCCGAGTACCCGGTCGGAATCGGCGCCGTGCCCGTCTCGTCGTTGTACCGGGCGTCATCAAGCAGCGTGATCCCGGCCTCGCGCGCTGCTCGCATCACGGCCAGGCCGCGGTCCCTGCTGATTCGCTCGAACGTGCGCCAGGAGCCGAGTGCCAGCCTGCTGACCGGGATCCCGCTCGCACCGAGCGGGACCTGCGGCGGCACGGGCGGCGGGGCGGTGTTCGGATCAGCGGGCATCTGCCTATGATCGCGCACGTGATACTCGACCGGATCGATGTTCCGATCGTGCTTGCTCCGATGGCGGGCGGTCCCTCGACCCCACGGCTGGCGGCCGCCGTCAGCAACGCGGGCGGTCTGGGCTTCCTCGCCGCGGGGTACCTGAGCCCTGAGGCGCTGCGCGACCAGATCGCGAGTGCGCGGGCCATGACCGCCGCCCCGCTGGGGGTCAACCTGTTCGTTCCCGGCACCCAGGCAGCGACCGGCTCTGTTACCGACTACGCGACCAGGCTGACCTCGGTCGCGGCTCAGGCGGGCGTGCAACTGGGACAGGCCAGGTTCGACGACGACGGCTGGGAGGCCAAGCTCGCGCTGCTCTGCGCGGACCCGCTGCCGGTGACGTCGTTCACTTTCGGCTGCCCGGACCCGAGCGTGATCAACGCCGTGCACGACGCGGGCAGCGAGGCCTGGGTAACCGTCACGACGCCCGCCGAGGCGCGGTACGCCGCCTCCGCGGGTGCGGACGCGCTTGTTGTGCAAGGCAGCGAGGCAGGGGGGCATCGCGGCGGCTTCACCGACGACCCGGCCGACGACGCATCCGGCGGCTTCGGCCTGCTGTCGCTGCTGCAACTGGTACGCCGCGAGACCCGGCGGCCATTGGTCGGTGCTGGCGGAATCAGCACCGGATCGGGCGTTGCCGCCGTGCTTGCCGAGGGCGCGGCCGCCGCCCAGCTCGGCACCGCGTTCCTGCGCAGTCCGGAGGCGGGCACCACGCAGGTGCATCGCGACGCCCTGGCGACGCCCGGCCGGACATCGATGACCCGGGCCTTCACGGGCCGGCTCGCCCGCGGCATCCGCAACCAGTTCCAGGACGAGCAAAGCCAGGCCGCCCCGGCCGCTTATCCCGAGGTTCATTTCCTCACCGCGCCGCTGCGTGCCGCGGCCCGCAGCGCGGGCAACCGGGATCTGGTGAACCTCTGGGCTGGTCAGACATACGAGCTGGCCAGTGAGCGGCCGGCCGCTGAGCTCGTCGCGACGCTGGCCAGCGAGGCGCGCACCGCGCTGGCTGCGGCGGCCGCCCGGCTGTCGCCCTCCTGAGGCGACCGGAACTCCGGGCACCTGGAGTCACGCCCCGCGAAGCTGGCATGATGCGGTGCACCACCCACCAGCGAAGGGACCGCTGTGGTGTCAGCCAGCTCCAGCGATGCAGCAGCACGGTCATCCGGCGACCTGTTCTCGGTGGCCGGCAAGGTCGCCGTTGTCACCGGCGGCTCGCGTGGCATCGGCGCGATGATCGCCGCCGGCCTCGTGCGGGCCGGCTGTCGGGTCTACATCACCGCGCGGAAGAAGGACGGCTGCGACGCCAAGGCCGCCGAGCTGTCCGCCCTGGGCGAGTGCATCTCGCTGCCGCTGGACCTGGCCGCACCCGGCGGCGCAGACGACCTCGTCCGCGCGGTCAGCGAGCGTGAGGAGCAGCTGCACATCCTGGTCAATAACGCCGGGGCGACCTGGGGCGCGCCGCTGGCGGAGTACCCGCTCGAGGCGTTCGACAAGCTGTGGAATGTCAACATCAAGGCGCTGTTCGCGCTGACGGTGCGCGGCCTGCCGCTGCTGCGCTCGGCGGCGACCCCGGAGGACCCGGCGCGGGTGATCAACATCGGGTCCATCGACGGGCTCGGCGTCCCGGCCATGGAGAGCTACGCCTACAGCACCACGAAGGCCGGCGTGCACATGCTGACCCGGCACCTGGCCAGCAGGCTGGCGGCCGAGTCGATCACGGTCAACGCGATCGCGCCGGGCCCGTTCGACAGCAAGATGATGGCGTTCGCGCTGGACGATCCGCAGACCCGCACGGCCATCGCGGCGAGCGTACCGCTGAGCCGGATCGGCGAGCCGGACGACATGGCCGGCACGGTGATCTTCCTTGCCTCCCGGGCCGGCCGGTACCTGACCGGTACGGTCATCCCGGTCGACGGCGGCCTGTCCACGATCCGCCGGTAGGGCGCCGAAGGCTGGCCGCAGGCCCGCCGCCTGCGGGACCTCTCACGACCCGTTATCCGCTCGCCGGCCGGCGAGGGCGGCTGCTAGCTTGCGGCCGTGAGCTTGAGTGTGGTGCGCGTGCCGCCGGACCCGGCCGCAGCGCCAGAAGATCCGAGAGCGCTGCCCGAGCTGGCCTGGCGGGCGTTCGACGGAGACGAGGTGGCCGGCGACGTGAGCGCCTGGCTGCGGCCGGATGACCGGTGCCAGCTCTTCTTCGACATGTGGCGGCCCGATGCGTTCGGGGCGCTGACCGGCGCAGTCGCTGGCGAGCTGCAGCGCGACCTCTACGTAACCCTGGAGGATGGGGAACTCGATGCGCTCGAAGCGTGCGTCACGGCTGGGTTCACCGAGCACCGCCGGGAGAGTTACTACCGGATCCCGACAGACTCAGCACTGACCGCGCTGGCAGACGCCGCGATGCCGGTCGGCCTGGATGTCCTCTCGGCGTCCGAGGCGGACCTCGACCGGCTGCGACTGCACGACGCGCTACGGCAGGACGTTCCTGGCATCGACGGCTGGCGCTGGACTCCTCAAGGCTTCCAGGAGGAGACGTACGGCCCCGGGTTCGACCCGGCCACTTACCTGATCGCCGTAGCGCGGGACA
>JBOHCP010000054.1:0-13774 GCA_050698875.1 Streptosporangiaceae bacterium
GTGCCGCCGCGCCCGCGGGTCGCACGGCGGTGCTCACTGGCGACGGAGCGCTCGGCTACGCGGTCGGCGAGCTGGCGACGCTGACGGAGCTGGCACTGCCCGTGACCGTCGTTGTGCTGAACAACCGGTCGCTGGGCTGGATCCGCTGGTACCGGCGGATCACGTTCGGCCGGGGCTTTGAGGACGACGACTTTGGCGACGTCGCCTACGCCGAGGTGGCGAGGGGCTTTGGGCTGCATGCCGAGCGGGTCACCGACCCCAGCGGGCTGGGTGCAGCGCTGGAGTCCGCTCTGCGCAGTGACCGGCCAGCGCTGGTCGACGTGGTCACTGAGGCCTGGGAGACGCCGATCGGCGCTCACCGCAGGGCGGTCGCGCAGGGCGCTACCGCGGGATACGGAGGTTAGCAGTCCATGCCGCGTCACCCCGATCGTCAACTGGAGCGGCTCTCGCAGCCGGCCGCCGCCAGGATGCTGACCGCGACCGGCACGGCCGTCATCGCCGCGGGGAGCGTCGAGCAACACGGCGGCCATCTGCCGCTGGGCACCGATGCGTTTGCGGCGCAGTCCATCGCGGAGCGGGTGGCATTCCGGCTGGATACCATAGTTGCCCCGCTCGGTCCGGTGGGCGTGGCTCCCTACCACCTGCCGTGGCCGGGCTCGCTGTCCTTGTCACCGGCCACGCTGTCGGCCGTGCTCGTCGATGTGTGCGCGGCGCTGAGCCGGGCCGGGGTGTCCAGGATCGTCCTGGTGAACTGGCACGAGGGCAATTCCGCGACGTTGGGGGTGGCGGCGGCGCAGGCGCAGCAGCGCCATCCGGTGCGCATCGTGATCGCCGAGACGCACGTCATCACCCACAGCCTCTATCCGGAGGAGATGGAGTTCACCCACGCCGGGTCGATGGAGACCGCGGCGGTGCTGGCCTATGAGCCGGGGCTGGTACAGCTCGACCGCAGGGTCGAGGCCAGCGACATGGCGGCCGGGGAGACGGCGCACGGCATCTTCCGGCGGCCGGACGTCTACCCGGTGCTGCAGGATTTCCGCGACATCGCACCGACCGGATGGTACGGGCGGCCTGAGCGTGCCGACCAGGATCGAGCCGAGGAAATCGCTGAGGCGGTGGCGGATCACGTGGTGCGCCGGGCTAGCGAGATCTGGGCCTTCCTCGGCCAGCGCGGCGCGGTCGCGCGGGTCGGCGACGTTACGGTGGTGCCGCCCGACAGTTACGCGGGTGATGGGGTAAGCGCAGCTGCGGCGGGGTCGCCGCGGTGACAACCACCACCGGACCAGCCGAGATGGACGCGGCCGTGCTGCGTGACTTCGGCGAGCTGACCATGGAGCGGGTGCCGGTGCCGCAGCCCGGCCGTGGCGAGATCCTCTGCAGGGTGCTGGCCTGCGGGATCTGCGGGACGGACCTGAAGATCGTGGCCGGCGACTACCGCGGCACGTGGCCGCCTGCGCTGCCGTTCATCATCGGGCACGAATGGTCGGGCGAGGTAGCTGCGCTCGGCCCCGGCACCGAGCGCAGCGGGCTCGCCGTTGGCGACCGGGTGGTAGCCGAGAACCACACCGGATGCGGGGCGTGCCCGAT
This sequence comes from Streptosporangiaceae bacterium, assembly GCA_050698875.1. GTDB lineage: Bacteria > Actinomycetota > Actinomycetes > Streptosporangiales > Streptosporangiaceae > JAJYUU01. Next base: position 1,588 of record JBOHCP010000054.1, read on the forward strand.
GTGCAGGGCCGGCCGCTACAACTTGTGCGAACGGGTCAGGGAGCCGGGCTTCAAGTTGTACGGGCATACTGCGCCCGGCGCGCTGGCGGAGTACGCCGTGCGCCCGGCGGTCGCCCTGCACCGGGTGCCACCGGACGTGAGTGACGTGGCTGCCGCCCTGGTCAACCAGGGCGCGCTGACGGTCCACGCGGCCAGGCGGGCCAGACTGGAAGCCGGATCGTGCGTGGCCGTGTTCGGCCCTGGCTTGCTCGGCCTGCTGATGCTCCAGGTCGCCCGCGCGGCCGGCGCGACAAAGGTGGTCACCGTGGGCCGCGGCAAGAGGCTCGTCACCGCCCGCGAGCTCGGCAGCACCGACGTGGTCGACTACACCGCCACCGACCCGGTGGCCGGCGTCCGCGCTGCGGCGGGCGGGCGCGGCGCGGACTACGTTTTCGACTGCTCGGGCAACCCGGCGGTGCTCGGGCAGGCGATGCGCGCCACCCGGCGCGGCGGGACGGTGGCGGTCCTCGGTCTGGCTGGCGGGCGGAGCGCCGAGTTGCCGGTTGACCCGCTGGTGCTCGACGAGCTGACCGTGCTCGGGGTTCGCTCGAGCCCGAACGCCTACCAGGCAATGATCGCGCTGCTGGGTTCCGGCGCGGTCGTGACCGGTCCGCTCACCGCGCACCAGTACGCGCTGCGCGACGTTGCGGCCGCGTTCGCGGCGCTGGCCAGCCGGGCGGCGATCCGGCCGATCATCACCATGACGGGATGCGATGCGGGCGGCGCGCCAGGCTGAGGGTGGCACGGCCGCCGCCGAGTGACACGGCGGCCGCCGACGGACTGGCGGTCCTGACGCCCTAGAGGAGAACTGATGCCTGCAGCAGCCAGGGCCGCCGCGATCGGCGGCGTCATCGGCGCGCCGGTCACGCCGTTCACCCAGGCCGGCGCGGTGGACCTGGACACGCTCGAGCGAATCTGCGAATTCCTCATCGCCCGCGGCGTACACGGGCTGGCGCTGCCCTTGCATACGGGTGAATCACTTAACCTCAGCATGTCCGAGCGCAACCGGCTCGTCGAGACGGCAGTGAGCGCAGCCGGCGGGCGGGTTCCCGTTCTGGCGCACGTGAGCCTGCCCGGTACCGACCAGGTGATCGAGCTGGCGCAGCACGCGGAGAAGGCCGGGGCAGCCGCCGTCATTGTCGTCACGCCCTACCACTGGCGGCCGCCGCGGGCGGCCCTGTTGGCCCACTACACCGCGGTCGCCCGGGCTGTCTCGGTGGCCGTGCTCGCGTACAACTTCCCGAGCCGGCTCGGTGTGGGACTCGACGCCGACCTGCTCGCGGACCTGATTGCCCGGTGCGGCAACTTCGCCGGGGTGAAGGACGCCAGCTATGACATGCAGTCCTTCACCGAGGCGTGCGCGCGGACCAGCGCGCTGCGACCGGGCTTCGCGATGCTGACCGGCATCGAGTACCTGCTCACCTCCATGCCGGTCGGCGGGGCCGGCTGTTTCTCGCCGTCGGCTGCGATCGCGCCGGGGCTGGTGCGCAGCCTGTACGAGGCCTGCCATAACGGCGACGTCGCCCGCGCGCGGCCACTGCAGTACCGGGCGTCGGCGCTGTGGCACCTGCTGCGGGAGACCGGCTACCCGGCGTCGGTCAAGGCTGCCATGGCGATGTTCGGCCGGCCTGCCGGCGGCGTCCGGCTGCCGCTCCTCGACCTCGATGACGAGAAGGCGGCGAGGCTGCGGCGCGGCCTGGTCGACCTTGGCCTCCTAGACAGCGAACCCCACGGCTGGGGCTAGCGGGACCTGGACAGCGACCGCGGTCACGTCAGCGGATGATCGGCAGCAGCAGTGCAGACGGCGCGCGGCCTCCGGTGTGCACCCGGCTGATAGCGGCTGTCCTTGCCGACGGTCGGTCAGCAGGGTCGTCATGGGTGAACGGCCCTGATCCGTGGAACCCGTCCGCGCCATCGGGCCGGGCGAAGTCCCGGCCGGCCACCGACAGGGCCAGCCGGTAGCCCGCCGGCAGCACGACGCAGGTGGGCCACAGCTCCACGGCCGCCTGGTACGCGCGGCCTGGCCTGGCCGGCTCAGCCGCCTTGTGCGGGTGCCACGGCCGCCAGGGCAGTGACCGGGCCGGGTCCGTGCCGCGATGGGAAAGCCGCAGCCAGCCCTGCGACAGCGGGGCCCGCGGGTCGTTCGCGCCGCGGAAGGTCACCTCCTGGCCGTCCGGCCCGAACGCCCGCAGGGTCAGGAACAGGTCCGCGTCGTCAGCCTGGGTGCTGACGTGCAGGTGAGCTACCAGGGGTCCGGTCAGCTCCAGCGGGGCGGCCAGCGGAGCAGAGGTGAAGGTAACGCCGTCGCCCTGCCCATCGAACGCCGCGCTGGCCGCTGCCTGTGGCGCCCCGGACGCCAGCAGTGCTGTCGCGTCGGCCTCCAGGTACCAGCGCGTCCACTCGGTGCGGGCCAGCGGCCACGATTCCTCGCCACGGCGGCGGATGGCGCCGTCAGCATGGCGGACGGCGAGCATCACCGGGGGCTCGTCGTCCCAGCCATTGTCAGCGCCCTTGAGGAAGTGGTCGAAGAAACGTCGCTGCAGCTCAACTCCGTACCCGGAGTAGAAGAGCTCCTCGTGCCTGCCGGTGTGCACCTCCAGCCACCTGGCGGCCGAGCCTGCCCGCGCGAATCCCTCGAAGTTCCCGCGGCTGTGCAGACCGAGGCCGCCCCAGTTGGCCGCTGACAGCAGGGGTACCTGGATCAGGCCGAGGTCAGCGCTGCGCTCGGCGTGCCAGTCGTCGTCGAACTCGTGCGCGCGGAGGTCGCCGACGTAATCGGTGCGCAGCACCCGCAGCCGGGCATCCGGGAGTGTCTTCGGGCCGGTTGCCAGACCGTCGCTGACCCAGGGGCTGTGCGCGCCCGCCGTGCCGAGGCCATGCTGCATGGGCAGCACCTGGCGCGGATACCAGCGCTCGAAGAAGCCGTTGCTGAAGATCCCGCCGTGGTGCGACATGTCCCGGTAGTGGTCGCTGGCGCCCTCCCAGGGCAAGATCGCGGCGAGGTGCGGTGGCCGCAGCGCTGCTACCAGCCACTGGTTCATGGCGTAATAGGAGATGCCGCACAGGCCAACCCGCCCGTTACTCCACGTCAGACCGCCGGCCCACTCGATCGCGAGGTAGTAATCCCGGATCTCGCGGGGGGACAGCAGGTCGAGGATCCCGGCCGAGCGGCCCGCGCCACGTGAGTCGACCCGGACAACGGCGTATCCGTGCGGGATCCACCGTTCCGGGTCTACCGTTTCCCAATTCATGTGCGCGCAACTCGAGCCCGCCGCGATATCCGGATGGTCGGCCGCCAGCCGCTCCCACCGGCTGGCGAACCACTTCGACTGGAACGGCAAGCTCTTCCCGTACGGCCCGAGGGACATGATCACGGGGAACGGGCCCGGACCCGGCGGGCGGAAGGTGTCGGCTCGCAAGAGCAGGCCGTCATCCATGGGGACAGGCACATCGCGCGCCACGACCATGGCCGCGACAGCGCTGTCGGCGCCGCCCGCCGCAGCCGCCTGGCCTGGTCCGGTGCCCATCGTCAGGTCGGTCTCTCCTCCTCGGTTCCGGTTCCGGTTCCTCCGTACCTGGGCCGCCGCAAATTTGCACGGTCATAGGGCACCCACCGGGGGCAAGCCGGCCGCCGTGCGCCCAGCGTCGTCGGCTGGGCCTCGGATGCCACGCCAGGACGCGGAACGCCGGCTTTGCCTGCAGGACAAGCGGTTCGGGCGCGCCCGCCGAGGCGTTGACACCCTGATACCCGGACCGTAGCATGACTGCAATCGTTTGTGTCACACCCTTTTCATACTGCGATAGCGGCATTCGCGAAGCCGGTGGCCCATGGCCGTCGGCTGGGGCGAACAACTTGCTGGCGGCCCTGGCAGGGCGAGCGTGCCAGCGCCCGCCAGCGAGAGGAAACGGCTCCCGTGCGGCATAGGACGTGTGCGGCGGGCGAGCTGAGGTGGTGGCCGGTCGACCTGGCCGGCGCCTGAATCAGGAGGTTGATTGTTTGCCATGAAACTCCATAGAACGCCTGGCATGGGACGCATAGGCCGTCATGTCGGCCTGTGGACAGTGGGTGCGGCGGCGCTGGTCGCGGCAGGATGCGGGTCGTCCGGGGGATCCTCGGGGTCCTCCGGTCCGATCACTATCGGCGTCTCGGTCTCGCTGTCCGGCGACTTCTCCGGGGACGGCCTGGCGACGAAGCAGGGTTACGAGACCTGGGCAGCCTTCCAGAACGCGCACGGTGGCATTCTCGGCCGCCATATCAAGCTGGACTTCCTGTCGGACGGGTCGAGCCCGACGCAGGTGGTCACCAACTACCAGAAGCTCATCACGGTCGATCATGTGACGTTCGTGGCTGGGCCTTACTCCACGCTGCTCACCAAGCCCTCGTCGGTCATCGCCAACCGGTACGGCTACGTGATGGTCGAGGGCATCGGTGGCGGCCCGTCGGTTTTCCAGCAGGGCCTGCGCAACGTCTTCGACGTCAGTGCCTCGGCCAAGTACCAGGCGATTACCTTCGCCAAGTGGCTGGTGGCCACGCACAAGCCAGAAGACGTCGCGTACGCGTCGATGACCGACCCGTTCCTGCAGCCGATGCTGGACGGCGCGCGCGCCTACCTCACCGCGCACGGCTTCACCAGCGTCGTCTACAAGCTGTACCCGGTGGAGACCACCGACTACACGCCGATTGCCTCGGCGATCGTGGCGTCCAAGGCACCGGTCGTGGTACTCGGCACGATGCCGCCTGACGGGTACGCGTTCGTCCAGGACCTGATCCAGGACAAGTACAGCCCCCAGGTGCTGTTCGAGGCGTCCGGGCCTGACCAGGGCGCAGCCTTCGTCAGTGCTGTCGGCTCTGCCAACACCGGCGGGATCATGGTGCCGAACACCTGGTTCCCCGGCTCGACCTTCTATCAGAACTCCGCAATGGTGCGGCTCTACCTCCAGATGTTCGGCGGCACTGCCAACAACATCAGCGCCGACGTGGCGGAAGCCTTCTCCGCCGGCCAGGTGCTCACGCAGGCGGTCGACCACGTCAACAGCACGAGCAACTCCGCGCTGCAGAGGTACCTGCACTCCAACGTGACGTTCCAGAGCGTGCAGGGACCGGTCAAGTTCCTGCCCGACGGCGAGAACGGAGCGGCGACTCCGTTCGTGTTCCAGTGGCAGAAAGGCACGCTCGAGGACGTCTTGCCAACCGGAGTGGCCCACGCCATTCCGATCATGGCCGTCAAGCCGGCCTGGGGCGCTAACGGCTGACAAACCGTCCAGGAAAGGTGAGCGAGCCGGGGCAGCGGGGAGCTAGAAGCTAGGGAGCGTCCTGATGTTGGTTCTCCAGGCCATCGTTGATGGAATCCTGGTCGGAGGATTTTACGCGCTGATGGCTGGCGGCCTGACGATCGTGTTCGGCGTGATGGACATCGTCAACTTCGCCCAGGGGATCCTGGTTGTCCTGGGTGCGTACCTGAGCTATGCGCTCTTCTCGCACCTGAGCATCGATCCGTTCCTTGGCCTGCTGATAACCCTGCCGGGGATGTTCGTCATCGGCGTCGCGGTGTACTGGTCGATGATCAGGCCGATCAAGCAAGACCGCGTGATCATGTCGCTTCTGGTGATGTTCGCCGTGGGCACGATCACGGAGGGAATCCTCGACCTGATCTTCACCAGCAACCTGGTCGAGATCCACACCTCCTACGTCAACTCCTCGGTCACCCTCGGCTCGCTCATCCTCCCGGACATCTACCTGTACGCATTCGCGATGAGCGTGGTGCTACTGGGCGGCGTCTACTACCTGCTCTACCGGACCAGGTTCGGGCGCAGCCTGCGGGCGTCCATGCAGAACCCGACGGCGGCGCGACTAGTCGGCATCAACACCGACTGGGTGTGCGCGTTCACCCTCGGCATCGGCGTAGCACTGGCCGCGGCGGGGGGGATGGTGTTCGGCCTCACCAACTCCTTCGACGCGGCCAGTTCCTACGACCTGATCTCACGGCTACTGGCGATCGTCATCTTCGGCGGCTTCGGCAGCCTGAGCGGCGCGCTGCTCGCGTCAGTCATCATGCTGGTCATCCAGGACGTCGTGGCGGTTGTCTGGTCGCCCACCTGGGGACAGACCATGTTCTACGTCGTCCTCATCGCGGTCCTGATGCTGCGGCCGCAAGGCCTGCTCGGCCGGAAGGCGGTGCGTGCCCAGTGATCACCCCCGACGTGACACCGGTGGGTGCCGCTGCTCCCGACCACATCCCCTACGAGCCGCCGCGATCGGTCCGGTGGACTGGCACCGGCCTCGTGCTGGCCTTCCTCGCGGTATTCCCGCTGCTCTTCCCGAACCCCGCGGTGACGTCCATCGCGGTGTTCACGATGATCTTCCTGACCGCCGCGGCCGGGTGGAACATCTTCTCCGGGTACTCCGGCTACATCTCGATCGGGCACGCCGCCTACTACGGCATCGGGCAGTACACGGTGGCACTGGTGGTCATGCACGCCAAGATCGCGGCGGGCTGGGACACCTTCGGCCTGCTCCCGGCGGCGGGGCTGGCCAGCGCTGTGCTGGCGGTACCCATCGGCTTCCTGCTGCTGCGGGTGCGCAAGCACACCTTCATCATCCTGACCGTGGCGGTCATGTTCGTCCTGCAACTGCTGGCGTTTAACTTCACCTGGTGGACGAACGGTTCAGGCGGCCTCGAGCTGCCGCAGCCGACCTGGCAGGGCAACTTCTTCAACGAGCCCTTCTATTACGTCGGCCTGGCCGCCGCCGTCGTGGCGTGCGCGGTGTCGTGGTGGGTGCGCCGGTCCAAGTACGGCCTCGGCCTGCTGTCGATTCGCGACGACGAGGACCGCGCGCGCGGGCTCGGCATCCATACCACCCGGACCAAGCTGATCGCCTACGCCGCGTCTGCGTTCTTCGTCGGGGTCGCCGGCGGGCTGTACGCGCCGTTCGTCGGCTCGGTCTACCCGCAGTTCGGGTTCGATCCGAACTTCGACCTCGCGGTCGCGGTGCTCGTGTTCGTCGGCGGTATCGGCACCCTGTCCGGGCCGGTCATCGGCGCGCTGCTGCTCATACCCTTGCAGCAGTACTTCTACCTGCAGTTCGGCAACGCGAACCTATTCCTCATCGCCTACGGGGTCCTGTTCATCCTCATTCTCCGGCTGCTGCCAGGCGGGATCACGTCGGCCGTGACCGGGCTGTGGCGGCGGGTCCTGTTGGCACGGCGGCAGGCCGCGCCGGAGCAGCGGCCGCCGCCAGCGCTGGCGCAGCCGGCGACGGCAGCGGTGTCGGGAGTCGGCCGAGACGAGGTCGCCCGGTGAGCATCCTGCAGGTTTCGGACGTCACGAAGTCCTATGGCGGTGTCCGAGCGCTGGCCGGGTGCTCGATGACCTTCGAGGAAGGCGCGATCAACGGCCTGATCGGACCGAACGGCTCGGGCAAGACGACGCTGTTCAACGTGATCAGCGGCTACGAGACCGCGGATGCCGGGCGGGTCACGATGCGCGGAAAGGACATCACCAACTCCAAAGCCGACCGGGTGTTCCGACTCGGCATCGGCCGGACGTTCCAGATCACCCGCGTCTTCCCGCGGCTGACGGTGATGGAAAACCTGCACGTGGCGTCGCAGCGGCGCGGGTTCATCGGGCAACTGCGATCGTGGAAGTCTGGCGCCGAGCAGGCCCGCGCGTGTGAGGTGCTGGATTTCGTCGGGCTCGGCCGGCTGGCCGACGAGCCCGCCGGCGGGCTGTCCTACGGCCAGCAGAAGCTACTGGAGTTCGCATTCATCATGATCGCCAGTCCCTCGGTCATGCTGCTGGACGAGCCGGCCGGCGGAGTCAACCCGACGCTGCTACGCGGTCTCGCCGACCGCATCCGGACGCTGAACAAGAGCGGCGTCACGTTCGTGATCGTGGAGCACGACATGGAGTTCGTCATGGGGCTGTGTGACCGGGTGACGGTCATGCATCAGGGGTGCGCCCTGACCGCCGGTGCTCCGCAGGAAGTGCGGGCCAACCCTGACGTCCTCGAGGCCTACCTCGGCAGCGACATGAAGGCGGCGGGCTGACATGCTGACCATCACTGGCCTCTTCGCCGGCTACGGCAGTGGCGACGTGCTGCGCGGGGTGGACCTGACCGTGCAGGGCGGCTCCGTTACCTGCGTGGTAGGCCCCAATGGCGCCGGAAAGTCGACGCTGCTCAAGATCGTGAGCGGACTGCTGCGACCGCGCGCCGGGAGCGTGACCTTTCGCGGCACGCCGATCGGCGGCGCCTCGCCGCGGAAGATCCTGCAGGCCGGCATCGTCCAGGTGATGCAGTCGAGGAACCTGTTCCCCGAGCTGACCGTGCGGCAGAACGTGGAGCTTGGCGGCTTCCTGCTGCGCGACGCGCGCGTGGTGCGCGAGCGGATGGCCGTGGTGGCGCAGCAGTTCCCCATCGTGGCCGAGCGGGCCGGCGAGCGGGCCGGGCAACTGTCGGGCGGGCAGCAGCGGATGGTGGAGTTCGCCCGCGCGCTGATGCTCGACCCCGCCCTCGTCATACTGGACGAGCCGTCGATGGGGCTGGAGCCCCGCGCCGCCGCCTTCATGTACGACAGCATCAGGCAGATGCGGGACAACGGCCGGACCATCCTGCTCGTCGAGCAGAACGTGCGGGTCGGATTGGGGCTGGCTGACCACGGCGTTGTCATGGAGACCGGCCGGGTGCGGCTGGAAGGTACCGGAGCAGAGATCCTGGCCAACCCGCAGATGCGCGCGCTGTACCTAGGCGGCACGATCGAGGAAAGCGAAGTCCCGGCCGGGGAGCGGGGCCAGTGAAAGCCGACACCGATGTCGTCACCGCCGTCCGGCCCAACGGCCGCGTGCGGCCCCGGACGAAAGCGCGATAGATGGACTTCGAGCTGACCAGCGGTCAGCTGGACCTGGTGGACAGGACCAGGGATTACGCTCAGCGGGTCGTCCGTCCCGCCGCGGCGCGCCTCGAGCAGCTCAACCGGGCCGAGGACTTTCCCTTTGACCTGATGCGGGAAGGCACCGCGCTGGGCCTCAAGGCGCTGCCGCTGCCACCAGAGTTCGGCGGGATAGCCGCGGACATGGTCACCCAGTGCCTGGTGGCCGAGGAACTCGCGGCGGGCGATGTGTCGGTCGGCTACTTCTTCCGGCACTACTGGCGCTTTGCCCGCCTGATTCCGAGGATGCCAGCCCCGATCCGCGATCTCGTCGTGCGGGGGATCGCCGGCGACGAGCGCTTCGTGCCCGCCAGCGCCAGCACCGAGCCTGAGGCCGGCTCAGACAACGCGCTGCCCTATGACGCGCCAGGTCATGGCGCGATGTTGGGCGCGCGGCCGGATGCGGACGGGTGGGTGCTTGACGGGCACAAATCCATGATCACGAATGGCCCCATCGCGTCGCTGTACTTCGTCCTCGCCCGGACCGATCCGGCGGCAGGGATCCGCCGGGGCGCGACCATGTTCGCGGTGCCGGCGAGTACACCTGGGGTGCGGACCGGGCCGCTGTACGCCAAGCTTGGCCAGCGGGGCTCGCCGCAGTCGGACGTGTGGTTCACTCACTGCCGGGTCGGCGCGGACCACGCGACGACCGCCGTCGGCGATGGGTATGCCGCGGCGGAACGCGGCCTGATCGCGGCCAATATCACGAACGGCGCGATGTGCCTGGGCATCGCCCGGGCCGCCTACGAGGCAGCGCTCGACTGGTCGCTCGACCGCGTGCAGGGCGGCGTGCCCATCCACCGGCACCAGCTTGTCGCGCACGACCTCGGCCGGATGCGGATCCTGCAGGACGCCGCCCGCAGCTACCTGCTCAGGGTCGCCTGGGAGTACTCGCACGCACCGCCGTTCGATCCCGACCTGTCCTCCGGAGTCCGGGTCTACGCGGCCGAGGTGGCGATCGAGATCACGCAGAAGGCACTGTTCCTGTTCGGCGGCCGGGGGATCATGGCGGGCTACCCGGTCGAGAAGCTGGCCAGGGACGCGCTCACCATGACACACGGCAATGGCACGAGCGCACTGATGACGCTGCGGGTGGGCGAGCACCAGGCGGAGCGACGGCTGGCCGGCCGGCCGGCCAGCCGACCGTGACCGCAGGCACGGCCGGAAACTGAGGAGGCTCATGGACGACCGGCTCGAGTCGATGTACCGCCGCTTCACCTGGCGGATCCTGTCCAACTACGTCTCGCCCTGGGAGTTCGAGCAGCTCCGCGCGCAGGTTACCGACTACGAGCAGTGGTGCGCGGCGTGGTGCGAGCGCGCCCTCTGCCACCTCGAGCGCGGCGACGAAGCGCTCGCGGCCGGGCGCTCGCGCACGGCGGGTGACGCCTACCTGCGGGCCGGCCTGTTCTACCACTGGGCCAGCTTCATGTTCAGCCATGACCAGGAGCAGTTCCGTACTGCCCTCGCGGGCATGGCCCGGGCCTGGCAGAAGGCAGCGCCGCACCTGGACCCTCCCATGGAGATTCTCACCGTCGCCTTCGAGCACATGACGCTCAACGGATACCTGCGGATCCCGGCTGGCGCTGCCCGGCCACCGGTCGTGCTGCTGCTGCCTGGTGCCGACTCCACCAAGGAAGAGCTGTACAACCTGGGGGACTACATCGTCGGCCGCGGGATGGCCGCCGCGGCGTTCGACGGGCCGGGCCAGGGCAGCGTGAGTTTCGATGGCAAGCTCCGGCCGGACTACGAGCTGGCGGTTCGGTCGATCATTGACGCGCTGGCGGCCCGCGGGGACACCGACACCGGGCGGCTCGCTGTCGGCGGCATCTCCTACGGCGGGCTGTTCGCCATCCGCACGGCTGCGATCGACGACAGGGTTCGCGCCGTGGTGTCGATCTCGAGCTGGTACACCCCGGCGGGCCGGTTCGAGACGATGGAGCCGCTGTCCAAGACCGGCCAGTATCAGCATCTCGGGCCGGATCCTGCCGCTGTCATGGAGTCCATCACGCTGGCCGGAGCAGCTGGCCAGGCCACCGTGCCGCTGCTGCAGGTCTACGGCGGTCTCGACGCTGCCTCGCCGCCAGCGCAGGCCGAGAAGGTCGCCGCGGAGTACGGCGGGCCGGTGACGACGATGGTCTTCGATGAGGGCGTCCATATCCTCAACAACGTCTGGTACAAGGCCAGGCCCGCGGTCGCGGACTGGCTCGCCGAGACGCTCTGACGACGGAGGCAGCGGTGGATTACGCGCGATCCGAGGCCAAAGCGGCCGCACGCGAGCGGTTTCGCGGGCTGTGGGCGGCCACGACCACGCCGTTCGACGGCGGCGGGCAAGTGGACACCCTCGCGCTCGGCGCCGACATGGAGCGCCTCACCGGTGAACTAGGGGTCGACGGCGTGTTCTGCGCCGGTGTGATGAGCGAGTTCTGGGCGCTGAGCGGCAGCGAGCGGCGCAGCCTCGTCACCGCCGTGGTCGCCGCGGCGCGCGGCCGGTGCCCGGTCATCGCGCACACCGGCCACCACAGCGTGACCGAGACGATCGAGCTGACCAGACACGCGGAGGCGGCGGGGGCGGACTTCGCGGTGGTGATCAACCCGTACTATCCGAGCGCCGACGACGACGGGCTGTACGAGTGGTTCTCGTGGCTGTGCCGCAGCGTCAGCATCGGCATCTGGCTCTTCGATACCAGGTACGCCGGGGTAAGCCTGTCCCTGCCACTGATCGACCGGCTCGCCGACATCGATAACATCTGCGGCATCAAGGTCGGCCGCGATCACGACCGCTACCTCGAAGTGCTGCGGCGCGTCGGGGACCGGATTCTGGTATGCGAGCCGAACGAGGGCACCTGGCTGGAGAACATGGTCGAGCACGGCCAGCGGGTGTTCATGTCCTCGGCAGCGCCCTACCTGTATCAGGTGCCCGGCTGGCGCCCCATGCGGGAGTACACCGCGCTCGCGCTCGCCGGGGATACGGCGCGAGCGGCCGAAGTGGCGGCCACGCTGGCGCCCGTGCGAGCCGCGGCGGCCAGGTGGCTGCACGCTGATCCGGCCCGCGGCCGCCGCAGCCCCGTCCCCTACATCAAGGCATGGGCGGGCCTGCTCGGGATGTCCGGCGGCCCGGTCCGGCCGCCGCTCACGCAGGTGCCGCCGGCCGAGCTGGACGCGCTGGCCGCCGACGTGCGCGAAGCGGGGCTGCACCGGCTGGCGCGCGCGGCGTCCTGACC
>JBOHCP010000055.1:0-13712 GCA_050698875.1 Streptosporangiaceae bacterium
AGCACGCTGCTGGGGCAAGGCAGGCGTGGTGGATAGTCGAAGGCCGCGAGCGCCAGCTGGCCGTGCGGTGCGTCCCGCCAGCCGGGTTAACCCGGCTGGCCGCGTCCTGCCGTGGGCAGGCACCGCGATGCGCATGGTCACTCGCTGACCTTTCTGGGTCTTCACACCTGGCTCAGCAGAACCACCTGGAAGATCTGCCCTGAGCGTAACTCGATCAACAGACTTTGGGGAGTCCCCTTTCCGTCGGACAGAGAAGTATCTGCCTGACGCACAGCCCTCGGCGGGGCGGCTAGGGCGCCGCGGGGCCAGCCGGGCGGATCTTGTCCGGGTCATCGCGCCGCAGCAGCCCGGACAATCCGGCCCTCGTGGCCGCTACCGCGACCCGGTCGCCGGTGCTGACCACGTAATCCGGCGCGGGTGACCACTCGATGTCGGCGCGCGCCTGGCCGGGCGCAGGGCGATGACGCGCAGCAGGCCCGGCCGGTGCACCGAGCCGATCCGCTCGCCCGCCAGTACGGTGTCGTCGTCGGCCGCCACCGCTGCGAGCAGCAGGACATGCCTGCCCACGGCGATCGTGCGCAGCACATGCTGGTCGAGCAGCGCTGCGGCGAACTCCGGCGCCGCCAGGGAGGACGTTGACCGCGAGACCGTGTTGTCGGTCACCGCCTGCACCCGCGCGGCCAGGTCGTCGTCTTACAGCCGCACGACAATGCGCGGTTTCGCGGCCAGCGGCCGGGCGTTCAGCGCCGTCTCCAGATTGGCGATGTCGCCGTTGGTCACCGACACCAGCGCCCGGCAGGTGCCGGCGCCCGCCGCTCGGAGTGTCTCCTCTCGGTGCGCCTCGCCGATGACGATGCGCACGCGTCGATACCGAGATCGTGGAGCTGGCCGACGATCCGGGTCCCCACGGTGCCGAGCCCGGCAACGATCACGTGCCCGCTCAGCTGCCGCTGTCTCCGCGTGGCGGAGCTGGACAACCGCGCCGCGACGATCGCGGCGGTCACGACCGGCAGAAAGGCCATGCCGTCGAACGTCAGCAGGACCTGCGCCAGCTTCACCGGGCCCGGCAGGCTGGCACCGGTGACCGCGGCTCCGGACGCGTCAAGCAGAGTCAGGTACAGGGAGTTCAGCGGCGAGATCCGCGCCGGGATGGCCAGCAGCACGAAACCGGCGCCGAGCACCACGATGAGCCCGGCGATGAGCACGCCGGCCCTGGTGCCGAGGATGCGGCGCAGGTCGGCGGCCGATGGCACGACGGCCGTGCACCGTTAATTAACCCGTAGCGGGCGGTCAGCTCTTCGGCCATCCGCGACGTCAGAGCGTTGGCGCCGCAGATCACGACGTGCTCCGTCGGCTCGCCCGAGTGCGATGGCACAAAAGCGATCTTAATCGCGGACAGGGGCATTGCCGTCCATCGCGCCCTGTGTCGGCTCATCCGGGCAGTGGCGGCCAGCAGCACGCGCCGCGCACCGAGCGTCCGCTATCGGGTCGTCGCCGGGATGCCGGCGACCTGCGCCAGCGCCTCGGCGTATACCTCGTCCGGATCCAGCCGGCGCAACTCCTCGGCGAGCAGGTCGGCCATCTCCCGGCGGTGCAGCGCCACGTGCCGGTCCGGCTGGCCTGGCAGGGACAGGGTGGCCACCCGGCCGTCCGGCCTGCTGATGACAATCTCGCCCGCGTCGGTGCGGAGCGAGACCTCGGTAATGCCAGGACCGGCCGAAATCTCCCGGCTGAACGGAGCATCCAGCCGGCTGCTGAGCCAGGCCGTGAGCAGATCCGCGGTCGGATTGAACTCCTCCGCGGCCACCCGGCCGCCCCGTATCGCATACGGCTCCTGGTCCACTATGGCGGCGAGCAGGGACCGCCACGGCGTCGCCCGGGTCCAGCTGAAGTCGGTATCGCCGGGCTCGTAGCCGGCGCTCAGCGCGGCAAGCGCCGCGGCCGGCGCCGTTGCCCTGGCCGCGTCAGTGACCCGGCGCTGAGCCAGCACGCCCAGCGGCTGCGCCGACGGCACGGCCGGGATCATCCCGTGCCACCAGGTCACCACCGGGGTATCCGAGACCAGCAGCGGCATGACCACCGAGTCCGCGTGCTCACTCATCGGCCCGTACAGCCGCAGCAGAACGGTCTGACCTGGCGTCCCCTCGCCGGACCTGATTTCGGCGTCGAGCCTGGATGTGGTCCGCGACTCCCTGGAGATCACGCCGAGTACCCGGCACGGATGCTCGCGGCTGGCCTGGCTGGCGGCCCGGACGGCGTCGTGCTGACCGGACTCATCCGTCACGATGATCAAGTTGAGCACCACCCCGGTTGCCGGCCCGCCCAGCTGGCCCTGGGCCCTGGCCAGCGCAGCACGGATCTCCCCGGTGGTGGTGTCTGTCAGGTCGGTCAGCATCGGTTTATCCCTCCGCTCCGGTGCTCCGGTCCTGCGGTGCTACCGGCCGCACGGCACGCTCGCGCCACGGCAGCAGCCGCTACAGCCGTCGCCAGGTCCGGCCGTCCCTGGCGAGCAGCGCGTCGGCACTCTCCGGGCCGGCCGTGCCGGCCGGGTACTGCTCTGGCTTGTCATGGTCGGCCCAGAACTCCTCGATCGGGTCGAGGATCTTCCACGACAGCTCGACCTCCTCCTGCCGCGGGAACAGCGGCGGGTCACCGATGAGGACGTCGAGCAGCAGCCGCTCATAGGCTTCCGGGCTCGACTCGGTGAACGACTCGCCATAGGCGAAGTCCATGTTGACGTCCCGCACTTCCATCGCCGAGCCTGGCACCTTGGAGCCGAACCGCAGGGTAATCCCCTCGTCCGGCTGCACGCGGATGACCAGTGCGTTCTGGCCGAGCTCCCGGGTGTCGGTAGCGTCGAACGGCAGGTGCGGCGCGCGCTGGAACATGACCGCGATCTCCGTCATCCTGGTCGGCAGCCGCTTCCCGGTGCGCAGGTAGAACGGCACCCCGGCCCACCGCCTGTTGTCGATGGTCAGCCGCAGCGCCGCGTAGGTCTCGGTCGCCGAGTCGGCCGGGATCCCGTCTTCCTCGAGGAACCCGCGGACCTCGATGCCGCCCTGCCAGCCGGCCCCGTACTGCCCGCGCGCGGTCCCGGCCGCGATGTCGGCCGGAATCTGCACCGCGGCGAGGGCCTTCTCCTTTTCAGCGCGCAGCGACTCGGCTGCGAACGAGAGCGGCTCTTCCATGGCGGTGAGCGCGAGAAGCTGGACCAGGTGGTTCTGGACCACGTCCCTGGCTGCGCCGATCCCGTCGTAGTAGCCGGCCCGGCCGCCGATGCCGATGTCCTCGGCCATGGTGATCTGCACGTGCTCGACGTAGCGGCGGTTCCAGATCGGCTCGAACAGGGTGTTGGAGAAGCGCATGGCCAGCAGGTTCTGCACGGTCTCCTTGCCGAGGTAGTGGTCGATCCTGAACACCGCGTGCGGCGGGAAAACCGCGTCGAGCATGGCGTTCAGTTTCTGCGCGCTGGCCAGGTCGTGACCGAACGGCTTCTCGATGACAACCCGTCGCCAGGGCTGGCCGGGCGGCTGCCAGTCGGCGGGCTGCCCGGCCGGCTGCCACTGCGCTGGCTGCCACTGCGCTGGCTGCCACTGCGCTGGCTGCGACAGGCCGGACCGCTTGAGCTGCTGCACCACGACCGGGAACGCGTTGGGCGGGATCGACAGGTAGAAGGCGTAGTTGCCGCCCGTGCCGCGCTCAGCGTCCAGTTCCGCCACCGTCTGCGCGAGGTGATCGAACGCGGCGTCGTCGCCGAACTCGCCCTGAACGAACCGGATGCCCTCCGCCAGCTGGTTCCACACGTCCTCGCGGAACGGGGTCCGGGCGTGCGCCTTGACCGCATCGTGCGTGATGTGCACGAAGTCGGCGTCGGCCCAGTCGCGGCGCGCAAAGCCGACGAGCGAGAAGCCCGGCGGCAGCAGCCCGCGATTGGCGAGGTCGTAGATGGCCGGCAGCAGCTTCTTGCTCGCCAGGTCGCCGGTGACGCCGAACAGCACGAGGACGCACGGCCCCGCCAGCCGCGGAATGCGCCGGTCACGTGGATCGCGCAGCGGATTGGGCCTCATGTCGTGCTGCCGCCCGCGGCCATCTCCCGGCTGATGCTGTCCCGCATCTCGGCCCACGAGATCGCGAACTTCTGCACGCCCTCCTCTTCCAGCACCCGCACCACATCGTCGTACGACACGCCCAGCGCCTCGAGCTGAGCGAAGACCTCGCGCGATGCGGCGTACGTGCCGGCGATCGCGTTGCCGTGCAGCTTCGCGTGCGCGACGGTCGCGTGCAGCGTCGACTCCGGCATGGTGTTGACGGTGCCGGGAGCCGCGAGCTCGGTCACGTACATGGTGTCCGCGAAGGCGGGGTCCTTCACGCTCGTCGAGGCCCACAGCGGCCGTTGCGGCCGGGCACCGCGCGTGGCCAGCGCCTGCCACCGCGGCGTCGCTGACTTCTGCTCGAACAGCTGGTACGCCAGCCGCGCGTTGGCGAGCGCGGCCTTGCCGCGCAGGGCCTCCGCCTCCGGCGTG
This sequence comes from Streptosporangiaceae bacterium, assembly GCA_050698875.1. Lineage (GTDB taxonomy): Bacteria > Actinomycetota > Actinomycetes > Streptosporangiales > Streptosporangiaceae > JAJYUU01. The sequence continues at coordinate 4,524 of JBOHCP010000055.1, forward strand.
CCGATCTTGTCGAGCCGGCCATCCACCTCGGTGTCAACCCGGCTGACGAAGAACGACGCCACCGACGCCATGCTGCCCAGCTCGGCCCCGGAGAGCCGTTCGAGGCCGGTCATGAACGCGTCGACGACCTGGCCGTACCGCTCCAGCGAGAAGATCAGCGTCACGTTGATGCTGATCCCCTCGGACAGGCACCGGGTAATGGCCGGCAGCCCCGCCTCGGTGGCGGGGATCTTGATGAACAGGTTCGGCCGGTCCACCAACCACCACAGCGCTCGCGCCTCGGCGATGGTCTTGGCCGTGTCGGCGGCGAGCCTCGGGTCGACCTCGAGGGACACCCGGCCGTCGACGCCTTCAGTCGCGTCGTAGACCGGTCGCAGCACGTCGCAGGCCCACCGGATGTCGTAGGTCGTCAGCGCGCGGGCCGCCTCGTCTAGCGAGACCTCGCGCAGGGCCAGGTCCGCAACCTGGCTCTGGTAGGCGGAACCGCTCGATAGCGCCTTGGCGAAGATCGTCGGGTTCGAGGTCACGCCCCGTACGTGCCTGTCCCGCACCAGCCCGGCCAGGTTGCCCGTGGTCAGCCGCTCCCGGCTGATGTCGTCGAGCCATATCGATACGCCCATGTCGGTGAGCTGGGCGAGGGTGTCGGTCTGCTCTGTCATGTCAATCGCTCCTGCCCTCGTGCGACGTCAGCTGCCCCGGTCCGCGCGCCCGGTCAGCGTGGCCAGGCTGGCCAGCGCCGCGCGGGCGGCACGCTCGGCGGTGATGCCGAACTCCGCGTACAGCTTCTTGTAGTCGGCCGATGCGCCGAAATGGTCCAGTCCCACGCTCGCCCCGGCGTCCCCCACGTACGCGCGCCAGCCCAGCGTAATGCCGGCCTCGATGCTGACCCTCGCGCGTACTGCCGCGGGCAGCACCTGCTCGCGGTAGTCGTCGTCCTGCTCCGCGAACCACTCCAGGCACGGCATGGAGACGACCCTGGCCGCAACCCCGCTGGCGCGCAGCAGCACCCTCGCGGCGAGCGCGATCTGCACCTCGCTGCCAGTCGCGATCAGGATAACCTCCGGCGTGCCGCCGTCGGCCTCAGCCAGCACGTAGCCGCCGCGGGCGGTGCCATCGGCACTGCCGAAGCCGGGCCCGTCGGCGGAGCGGTCGAGCACCGGCAGTTCCTGCCGCGTCAGGCAGAGGCCCGCGGGCCGGACCGGCCGCTGCAGGATCGTCCGCCAGGCGACCGCGGTCTCGTTGGCGTCACCGGGCCGCACGACATCCAGGCCGGGAATGGCGCGCAGCGCCCACAGGTGCTCGACGGGCTGATGCGTCGGCCCGTCTTCGCCGAGACCGATGGAGTCGTGCGTCCAGACGTAGGTGACCGGCTGGCGCATCAGCGCCGCGAGCCGCACGGCGGGCCGCATGTAGTCGCTGAACACCAGGAACGTGCCGCCGTACGGCCTGGTCAGGCCGTGCAGGACGATGCCATTGAGGATCGCGCCCATGGCGTGCTCGCGGATGCCGAAGTGCAGCGTCCGGCCGTAGGCGTCGCCCGGGAACATCCTGGTCTGGTGCACAGCCGGGATGAAGGACGGCTCACCCTTCATGGTGGTGTCATTGCTGCCCGCCAGGTCGGCGGACCCGCCCCACAGTTCCGGCAGCACCGGGGCGAGCGCGCTGAGCACCGCGCCCGAGGCTTTCCGCGTAGCCATCCCGGACCCGTCGGGAGGGAACACCGGTAGCACGCCCGCCCAGCCCTCTGGCAGTTCGCGGCGGGCCAGCCGGTCCAGTAGCCGCCGCTGTTCCGGGTGCGCCGCCGACCACACCGCGAACTCGGTGTCCCAGCGGGCCTGGGCCGCCCGGCCGCGCTGGCCGACCGTGCGCGCGTGCGCGACCGCCTCCTCCTCGGCGGGGAAGCTGACCTGCGGGTCGAAGCCGAGGATCTCCTTGGTGGCCGCTACCTCAGCCGCGCCGAGCGCGGAGCCGTGTGCGGCGCCGGTGTCCTGCTTGGTCGGTGCCGGCCAGCCGATGATCGTGCGCAGCGAGATCAGCGATGGCGCCGCCGTGTGCGAGCGGGCTGCCAGCAGCGCCTCGTATAGCGCCTCGACGTCCTCGTGGTAACCCTCCGGCGTGCGGAAGCTGACTTTCTGCACGTGCCAGCCGTACGCCTGGTAGCGAGCGCACACGTCCTCGGACTTGGCGATGTTCGTGTCGTCCTCGATGGAGATGGTGTTGTCGTCGTAGATGACGACGAGGTTTCCCAGCTGCTGGTGGCCGGCTAGCGAGCTGGCCTCGTGGCTGATGCCCTCCTCGATGTCGCCGTCGGACATGATCGCGTACACATGGTGGTCGAACGGGCTCGCGCCCTGGCCGGAGTCCGGATCGAGCAGGCCGCGCTCGCGGCGCGCGGCCATCGCCATGCCGACGGCGTTCGCGATGCCCTGGCCGAGCGGCCCGGTCGTCGTCTCCACGCCCGGCGTCAGCCCGTGCTCGGGGTGACCGGGGGTGATGCTGCCCCACGAGCGATACCGCCGCAGGTCATCGAGCGTCACCCCGTAGCCGGCCAGGTAGAGCTGGATGTACAGGGTCAGGCTGGAATGGCCGCAGGACAGCACGAAGCGGTCGCGGCCCAGCCACGCAGGGTCTGCCGGGTCGTGCCGCATGACCTTCTGGAAGAGCAGGTACGCCGCGGGAGCCAGGCTCATCGCGGTGCCGGGGTGACCGGAGCCTGCCTGCTCGACCGCGTCCATCGCCAGGACGCGGATGAGGTCGACCGCTCTTCGGTCGACGTCGGACCAGTCCAGGGCCGGCCCGCCGGCCCGTGCACGCATGTCGCTATTCACGCTGACTTATGTCCCTCTCGACTGATGCGCCGTCACGGCATCGACCCTATCCCCGGCGTCTTGCGCCTACTGTGCCCGACGCGGGTTAACACCAGGGGTCCAGTCGGGCACGGCCGCGGCACGACGCACCCGCTACGGGAGGGAGCGGAGGAACTCCAGCAGCGCCACGTTCACCTGGTCGGGGTGGCTGAGGTTGGCGGCGTGCGTGCCGCCGTCGACGAGCACGAGCTCGGCTGGCCCGGCGAGCCCGGCCTGCACGATCTCTGCCTTCGCCACCGGGATAGCCGCGTCCGCGGTGCCGTGCAGGATCAGCGCCGGGCAGCTGATCTCGCTGAGCCGGCCCGTGAGGTCGTCCCGGTCCATGAGACAGCGGAACGCGAGGTGCAGCTCCTCCCGGTCGGTGGCCGCCCACTTGGCGAACCACGGCGCGTAGTCGACCGGGCCGCCGGGCGGGCCGAGGATGATCGACGCGACGATGTCCTGGACCGGCAGCGGGCCCTGCTCCTGCCAGGTCTGATCCAGCTGCTCGTAGGCGGGCGCCACGGCGGGATCCTCCTGCCCTGCCTGGCTGTCGATGAGCACGAGGGCGCGCACCCGCGCCTGCGCGAGCAGCGCGGCGCGCAGGCCGACGAATCCGCCCTGTGACATGCCGGCTAGCACCGCCTGCTCGACGCCGAGGTGGTCAAGCAGGCCGAGCAGGTCCCTGGCGGAGTCCCAGCAGCTGAACTCGCCGGCGGTACGGGTGCCGCCGAAGCCACGCTGATCCCAGGTGAGCACCCGGTACTCCGGAGTCAGGGCGGCTACCTGCGGATCGAACATCGTCGAGTCCATGAGGTAACCGTGGCTGAATACCACCGGCTCGCCATCGCCGCCGCTGTCGGAGTAGCGGATCGTGACCCCGTTGATCAGTGCCGTCGACATGGCCGACAACGTACCGCGAACGGTCCGATATCAGGAAGGTCAGCGGGACACTTCGGCGTCGGCGCTCCGGGTGGGCAGCAGTTCGGTGGTGCGGTCCGGTGCCGCCGCGCTGCGGTCGCGGAGCGTGTAGGGCAGGAAGAGCGCCGCGACCCAGACCGTCACCGACCCGGTAACGTGCACCCACACCAGCCCGGCGGGCAGGCCGGAGAAGTACTGCGCGTACCCGATCGCGCCCTGCGCCGCGATGAGCCCCGCGAGCAGCCAGCCGAGCCGCACCGCGCGACGCGGCGCGGCGCCGAGCCGCAGCCCGAGCAGCAGCGCGACCACCAGACCGCCGAGCAGCCAGCCGATATCCGCGTGGAACTGAGTGACACCCTCGAGCGGCAGGTGGTAACGCGCCACGTCCCTGGCGCCGGCCAGCGGGCCGGTGCCGGTGACGACGGTGCCCGCCGCCAGCATCACCGCGACCCCGCCCACCATGGCGAGCGCAGTCAGCCTGACCGGCCGCGGCGCGAGCGGCCGGGCCGGGCCCGCCCGCTCCTGGCAGCGCACGTACAGCGCCACCGTGGCTGCCACGAGCGCCACCGAGGCCAGGAAGTGCACCGAGACCAGGGCTGGGTTCAGCTTGGCCAGCACCACAAGGCCGCCAAGCAGCGCCTGAATGACGATCCCGGCGGGCTGCGCGGCCGCGAGCCAGATCAGGTCACGGCGGCGCCCGCCATGGCCGTGCCGGTACTGCCAGGCGGCGATGAACACCCCGACGGCGACGACGAAGATGGCCACGGTCACGAGCCTGTTGCCGAACTCGATCCAGCGGTGGATCAGCGGGTCGCCGGTGGTGCCGCTCGCCGCGAGGCTGGTCGAGGTGCAGTCCGGCCAGTCCGGGCAGCCGAGGCCGGATTGGCTGAGCCGGACCGCCGCGCCGCTCAGGATGATGAGTACCGAGGTGATCAGGCCGGCCGCTGCCCACCGCCGCAGCGCCGCCGGGGTCGGGGCCAGCAGTGCGTCCGCCAGTAGCCGTGACCACGGCGCTCCGGGGCCAGCGCTTCGAGCAGCAGGAACGCCTTCCATGATAGGACGCACTGTAGCGCAGCCCGCTGGGCTGTCAGCCTGTGCTGTGCCGGGCGGCGCCCGCGCAGGCGACGATGACCAGCGCTATCGCGAGCCACTGCCGGACGAGCAGGGACTCGCCGAGCAGTGTCAGCCCGATGAACGCGGCCACGGCTGGCTCGAGGCTCATCCAGATGCCGAAGACCCGGGCCGGCACGCGCCGCAGCGCCTCCAGTTCGAGCCGGTAGGGGATAACGGACGACAGCAGGCCGATGGCGAGTCCCGCGGCGATCACGCCGGGCCGCGCCAGCGCAGGGCCCGCCGCCGCTACGGCCGGGCCGGTCACCAGCGTGGCGGCCACCACCATGGCGATGACCAGGCCGGATGATCCGCCGAAGCGGCGGCCGGTGGCCCTGCTGAGCAGGATGTAGCCGGCCCAGCAGGCGGCGGCGACAAGAGCGAAGGCAACCCCGGCCGCCTCCGTGCTCAGGCCGAGCACCGGCCCGGCCCTGTTGGCGTGGCCCGCGTGCCCGGCGCCGCCCTCGGTCAGCAGCAGCACGCCCGCGCCGGCCAGCACGACCCACGCGGCGTCCAGCGCCCGGCGCGACGAGGCCACCGCGACGGCGAGCGGGCCGAGGAACTCGATCGTGACCGCCACGCCTAGCGGTATCCGCGCGAACGACTGGTAGATCGAGAAATTCATCACGCCGAGCACGACGCCGAACGCCACCACGACCGTCAGATCGCGCCACGCCCGGCTCGCGACTGCGCCGCGCACGGCTCGGATGGCGGGTCGGCAGCCTGCGGCGGCGACGATGAGCGCCGACCACCACAGCCGCAGCCCGGTGACGCCGGCCGGGCCCAGGTCGGCGAACAGCCGGCCGGCCAGCCCGGCGCCGAGCTGGACCGACACGATCCCCGCGAGGACCAGCACGGACGCCGGCGCCGGGCCGCGGTGCTGGCCCGGCGGGACGACCCCCCGGATACCGTCGCGGTGCTGGCCCGGCGGGACGACCCCCCGGATACCCTCGCGGTGCTGGCCCGGCGGGACTACCGGCACGCTCAGCGGGGCGGGCCTTCTGGTCCGCGCCGACTCGTCGCGGGTCACTCCCACCGGAACGTGCGGGCCGCCAGCGCGATCGCGGCGGCCGCCCAGACGCACAGCACGAGCAGGTCGGTGCCCGGCACCCCGCCGGCATGGGCGAGAACCGAGCGCAGCCCGTCGGCGAGCGCGTCGGCGGGCAGCAGCCGCAGTACCGGTCGCGCGGCCGCGGGAAACTTGGTCAGCGGGAACAATACGGCGCCGAGGCCGAGCATGATCAAGTACAGCAGGTTCGCGGCGGCCAGCGTCGCCTCGGCGCGCAGCGTGCCCGCCATCAGCAGCGCCAGGCCGCTGAACGCGGCGGTGCCAGCGAGCAGCAGCAGCGGAACCCAGACCACGGCCGCCGGGCTGGCGACCGGCCGCCAGCCGAGCGCGGCTCCCGCCGCGAGGACGATCGCGGCCTGCGCCACCTGGACCACCAGCACGGTGATGGTCTTGGCCGCGATCAGCCCGCGGCGCGACAGCGGCGCGGCGCCGAGCCGCTTGAGCACGCCATAGCGGCGCTCGAATCCGGTCCCGATGGCCTGGCTGGTGAACGCCGTAGACAGCACGGCCAGGGCCAGGATGCCCGGCACGATGAAGCCGATCCGGCTACCGGGCCCGACGCTGACCAGGTCCGCGCGACCGAAGGCGACCAGCAGCAGCACCGGGATGATGAGGGTGAGCAGCAGCTGCTCGCCGTTGCGGACCAGCGTGCGCAGCTCGAGGCCGGCCTGGGCGCGCACCATGCGGGGCAGCGGGGCGGCGCCGGGCGCGGGCGGCGGCCAGTCCTGGCGCAGCAGCACATCGTCGGTCACGACCGCAGGTCCCGCCCGGTCAGCTCGAGGAACAGGTCCTCCAGGGTGCGGCTCTCGATCTGCAGGTCTCTGGCCAGCACGCCGTGCTCGGCGCACCAGGCGGTCACCAGGGCGATGAGTTGCGGGTCGACCCGGCCGGTCACCTCGACCAGGTAGTGCCCCGCGGGTGACTCCTTGGCACGCGCGTCGGCGGGCAGCGCGGCGACAAGGCCGGTCAGGTCCAGATTCGGCTCGGCGCGGAACCGCAGCTGGCCCGCCGATCCGGTCAGCTCCGCGGGCGGCCCGCTCGCCACGACGCGGCCATGGTCCACGATGACGACCTGGTCGGCCAGGCGCTCGGCCTCTTCCATGTAGTGCGTGGCGAGGATTACCGCCGTACCCGTCGCCCGCAGCCCCTCGATCAGCTCCCACGTTGCGTGCCGGGCCTGCGGGTCGAGGCCGGCCGTTGGCTCGTCAAGGAACACCAGCTCCGGACGGCCGATCACAGCCGCGGCCAGCCCGAGCCGCTGCTGCTGGCCGCCTGATAGGTGCTTGTACGGGGTGCGCGCCGAGCCCGTCAGGCCGAGCGCAGCCAGCACCGCGGCCGGCTGGAGCGGGTGCGCGTAGAAGCTGGCCTGCACGCGCAGGTACTCGCCGGCCCGCGCAGTGGTCGGCACGCCGCCGGACTGCAGCATGACACCGACCCGGGCGCGCAGTTCGCGCGCGTCCGACACCGGGTCGAAGCCGAGCACCCGGACGGTGCCGCTGTCGGCGCGGCGATACCCCTCGCAGGTCTCGATGGTGGTGGTCTTGCCCGCGCCGTTCGGCCCGAGGACGGCGGTGACCTGGCCGCGGTCGGCGCGCAGCGATAGCCCGGCGACGGCGGCGATGTCCCGGTAACGCTTCACCAGGCCGTCGACCTCGACCGCCGGCGCGTTGTTCACGCAGGTGAGTCTAGGGGCTTCCGGGCACCGCGAGCCTCGCCGGCTACCCCTCTGCGGATGTGACGAAACGCGCCAGCCGCTCCGACTGTGCCAGCCTGCTTGGCTCGTGCAGGTACATCATGTGACCCGCCTCGTAATAGCCGTAGCTGACGTTGGCGGCGAGTTCCGGCGGGATGTCCAGGTGCGCGACGGCGTGCTCGGCGGCAAAGTAGGGGGTCGCCGCGTCGTAATAGCCACAGTCCACGTGCACCCGCATGTGCGGGTTCGTGCGCATGGCCGCCGCGATCTTGTCCAGCACGAAGACGTGCTGGTTCTCAAACTCGGCGTACGACCACGGGCGCACCCGGTCGGTCAGGATCTCGTACGGCAGATCGCTTGAGTAGCCGAGCTCGGACCGCACGTAGTGGTTGAGCGCCGCGGTGTAGGGGCCGGTGATCGCGCTCATCGACGGGTCGACCGACCAGGTGTCCCGGCCGTAGTCGGTGTCCCAGCCGGTGAACCGGCCGTCGATCCGTCCGACGACCAGCCGCCGGTCGCGCAGCAGCTCGGTGAGGAACCTGACGTGCTCCGGCCGCAGGTTCACCCGGTCCAGGTAGTCGGCCGACAGGCCGGTCAGGTCTGCCAGCCGGGCGGCCGCCACGGCCCGCTCGCCGGCGGCGAGCCGCGCCCCGCGCGCGAGGATCTGCGGATAGTCCCGGGCGGCGTAGGCCTCCGCCGCGGTGAGCACCTCCCGCAGCGGCTGGTTGCCCAGCTTGCCGTGGTAGTGCGCGATGGCCGCGTAGGTGGGCAGGTAGAGAGCGTACGGGTCGTCATTTCCGCCGCTGAACATGATCGAGCCGAAGTCCAGCACCGCGGAGATCAGCACGACCCCGTTCAGGTACATGCCGTACCGCTCCTGCAGGTGCCGCGCCAGGCCGGCCGCCCTTGTCGTGCCGTAGGACTCGCCGCACAAGTACTTCGGTGACATCCACCGGCCGTTACGGGTGGTCCACAGCCGGATCATCTCGCCGACCGAGGCGATGTCGCCGCCATAGCCGTGGAAGTCCTTCGGCTTCTCGCCCTTGACGGCGCGCGAGTAGCCGGTGGATACCGGGTCGATGAATACCAGGTCGCTGTGCCGCAGCAGGGTCTGCGCGTTGTCGGCCAGACCGTACGGCGGCGGCAGCAGCGCGCCGACATCGCCCATGAGCACCCGGCGCGGGCCGAGCAGGCCGAGGTGCAGCCAGACGCTGGACGAGCCGGGGCCGCCGTTGAACGCGAACGTCACCGGCCGGCTGGCGGGGTCCTCGCAGTCGGCCGTGTACGCCGTGACAAAGACCTCGGCCTTGGCCTGCGGTCCGTCGAACGTGTCGTCGGTGTGGCCCTCCTGTCGCAGCACGATTCGCCCGGCGGTGGCCGTGTAGCTCAGCTCGCCGTCCTCCACCGCGATCGAGTGCCGCGTGGTGACCAGATCATCGGCCGGCTCGGTGTCCTTGGCCTCGGTGTCCTTGGCCTCGGTGTCCTTGGCCTCGGTGTCCTTGGCCTCGGTGTCCTTGGCCTCGGTGTCCTTGGCCTCGGTGTCCTTGGCT
>JBOHCP010000056.1:0-13648 GCA_050698875.1 Streptosporangiaceae bacterium
ACGCCTTCGGCCTGGACCGCTACGCTCCCAGGCGCTGACATGGGTAATACGCCAGACCACCCCCGGCACGCCGACTGACCAGCAGAAACAAGCACAAGATCAACTTATCCAGGAAACTCGGGCTAGTGCTTCGCGCGCTCGCGCAGGGCGATATCCGTGAGTCCGTCTCGCGTTTGCATCGTCCGCCTGCAAGCATCAGTGGGCAGCGATTGCTATCTCGCGGCAAGCCCGCGTGGCACGTTTGACGAAATAGCCAGCGAGCCGCTTGAAGCACATCGCGAGCACCTGGGTGTCGTGACAGTGACGGGGTGGTTGAGTCGGCCCGGGAGGCGGTGCCGGGAGCTATTCGTGTTCACAGCGTACGAGGCCAGCCTGTGTCGGCGCCACACTGGCCGCACCAAGCCAACGCGGCGACCGCACACCCGGGCTCCGGGGGTCGCTCCACAGCACACCGGCGTTGACCATCGCGATGACGCCGTAGCCGTGCTCCACGGCGGGCGCGAGCCGGCCGACCGGCTGAGCCGCTTCCGCGTGGGCCGGGACACCATAGTCGGTCAGGATCGCGGCTTGTTCGGCCGGCAGCGTCCAGCCGGATAGGTCCGGCCGCCCCACGACGGCGTGCAGTTCGTGGTAGTGCTGTGCGTGCCGCACCACATCGGCCTCGGTCAGCTCCACACCGAACTGATTCAGCACGTCGGCGCAGCTGACGACGCCGCAGTCGCCAAGGTCATGCTCGGAGTTGTCGCCCTGCAGGTGGTTGAACGCGGCGCAGCCGCGCACGTCGCCGATTGTCAGACAAGGCCGACCGTCGGGCAGCTGGCCTGGCTGCACCGGAACCGCAGCCGCCGCGTCACGTAGCCAGCCCGTCGTACCTTTTCCGGACCGTCCGCATCAAGGACACCGGTGCCGTCAGTCTCCACGGATTCTCGCGCGATCCTTGCCCTCGTGTGGCCCTCGCGTCGGCGCAGGTCACCGCAGCCTGGTGGACAACCCCCGCCGAACCTCCACGATCCCGACGGTCGTGGGCGGCCTGCGCGCAAGCCGCCCACGAGCTGTCTGGTTCGCTGTCGGCGTCAGCCGGTCAGTGGCGATGGCAGTGGGAACGGCCCGATCACGGCGTCGGGGTTGTCGCCGTAGCTGAGCCAGCTCGCGATCGGCGCCCGCACGCCTACGCCCGGCCGGTTGTAGTCGCACACGCCAGTCGGGAACGCCTGGCGGAGCTGGGCCTGCTGCGCCGCCGTGAATGTCACTGGGTAGTCGCGGAAGTTCAGCGGCTCCAGGCTGCACTTCAGGGCGGGCATGGTGAGCGGCTCGCCGGCAACCATCCGCGGGTTGGACGCCACCGGGTAGGCCGCACCGCACTGCCCGGTTCCCGGGTCGGTGAGGGTCTGGTGCACCAGGTCGGCGGCCGACATGAAGCAGCCGTCGGTCAGGCCGGCTGGCCTGTCGTCGATCACCTTCTGCTGCGCGCTGTGGTGTGAGTGATCGTTCTCGATGTTGGTCAGCCAGGCGTCCATCTCACCCAGCTCGTAAGTGTCCGCCGTGTTGATCTCCGCCACCGTCGGCATGTTCTCGATGATGACCTGGTTTCTGTCGGTCCCGTTGGCCGCCAGCAGCCGGGCACGGATGATAAACGACCAGTCCGTGGTGTGAATGTCATTCCCGAAGCCGAAGAAATCGAGGTCGAGGCGCTGGTCGATGACCGGTGTCGTCCGCAGACCGACGGACGCGCTGTTGACCAGGTCGTCGGCGTAGACCGCGCGCAGCGCCGTCAGGCTCGCCTCAGTGCGCTGCGGGACCTTGACGCCGGCGAAGTTCAGCCCGCCGATGTCGGCGTTGAGCGTGGCGAACTGAGCCGGCGTCATGGCGCCCGACTCAAGCGCGGCGAGCCCGTACTGCACGCCGACGTTGTCCAGCGGGCTGTTGGGGAAGCCGGTGGCGGGATCGACCCCGAGCTGGTTCACGATCTGCTCGTCGGAGTTGCAGATGATCCCGGTCGGGTTCGTCGGGCTCCACTGCTCCGCTGGCGGGATGATCACCGGGTTGCAGCTGCCGGTTGCCGTGGACCGGTTCGCGAACGTGGCATCCCACGACTCACACGTGGTGTAGTCGTTGTACCCAGCAACCGCGGTCATCTGCGCGGTCGTGAACGACGATCCGTCTGGCCCGCTGAAGAACGAGTCGAGCAGCTCGCAGTCGGTGACCGGCCCGGCGGTCGTCAGGGGGTCGGGGAATGAGATGCTCGGGATGATGCCGTCCAGGATGCCGGGGTAAGAGTCGGCGATCTCGTACTGCTGGATGGCGCCACCGGAGCCGCCCCAGCCGATGGTGAACGACACCGGCCCGTAGGTGTCGATGAAGTGCTCCTTCACCATCATGGCGGCCTCGGCCGAGATGATCGTCGAGCAGTTGTTGTCGAGCACGTTAAGCGTCGATGATGCGACGGCGTATCCGAGCGACAGGAACTGGTCGTCTAGCACGCCCCCGGTGGATGTGCCCTGCTGGTAGCCGGAGTTGCAGCCGCCGCCGAAGGTGTAGATGAGCTTGCCGTTCCAGCTTGCGTCCGGCCGCAGCGGCGACGGGGCTCGCCCGTCGTACAGCGCCGCAATCTGATACACGGCCCGGTCGATCACGCCAGTCTCGATTCGCACGATGTAGGGCACGGTCCGACCGTTCACCGTCGCGGTGGCCGCATCGGCCGGAGTGGTCTCGGGATCGGCTAGCGGAACGAACGAGCCGGACGTGTTCTTATACGCGTACGAGACTGCGGGTGATGCGAAGCAGTCGGGTGAGGTTGAGGCTGCGAGTCCGAAGGTTGTCGTCTGGCAGACGTACGGAAGCTGCTGCTTGCCGGAGAAGACGGGCCCGTTGATGGAGTGGTCGATGACGTCGAGCGATGTGGACTGACGGTGCGCGGAGGCGACGAGCCGGTTGTGGCCGATCTTCAGGCCGGTGACCAGTCCAAGCAAGGTCCCGTCTGACTGCGCCTGGAAGGCGGACGTGACGTCCTGGCCATCCGACGTGATCTGCACGTCAGCCGCGTTGATGTGCCTAGGGACATCGACACGCACCAGTACCTCGCCGCCGCTGACCAGCTCCGGTCGGGGGTTGGACACGGTCAGCAGAGCGAGCCTCCCCAGCGCAAGCCCGTTGCCCGGTGCTGCCTGAGCGGCGGCCGGCGCGAGCACGAACGCGATCGCCGAGATCGCTGCCAGCCAGCCCAAGGGTCGGCGTCGCATTAAGCGTGATCTCACAGAGAACCTCCTTGCCGGCCCCAAGGGGCGTCATCAATAACGCTCCCCGTACCTAGGCATATCACCCGATCAGCCGCACCGAATAGGGTTCAGTCATCTCCCGGTGCCAGTCGATACGGCAGGCTGTGGCCCCGTCGGGGGTCTCGGCGCGGCGCAGCCAGGCGGCCCTGCTCTCCGGACCTAGCAGCGGAACGCGCGACAGCGGAACATGACCGACCGCAGGTTACCAACGCTGGTGGAGATCCAGCTAGGAGCCGACCAGGCCAGCCTCGTGCGCAAGCAACCCCGCCTGGGTGCGGTTAGCGCAGCCGAGTTTGACCAGCATCCGCGACACGTACCCCTTGACGGTCGCCTCGGACAGATACAACCTGGCGGCGATCTGGGCGTTCGACAGGCCCATGCCGAGGCAGGCAAGCACCTCCGCTTCCCGGTCGGTCAGCGAGTCCGCGAGTTTGCGAGCGCGATCACGGGCCGACTGGCGGTCACCGGATGCTGCGATGAGGCGCCGGGCAGCTGCGGGCGACAGCACCCTGTGTCCCTCTGCCGCCACCCGGACGAGCCCGATCAGATCTTCGGGCGGAGTTGACTTGACCAGGAAGCCGGCCGCTCCGGCTCGCAGTGCCCGCAGGACAAACTGGTCGGCGTCGAACGTCGTCAGCACTACGACGACTGGCAGATCGGCGAGCGCGCCGATCCGCTCGATGGCGGTAATCCCATCCATGCCGGGCATCCGGAGGTCCATCAGCACCAGGTCGGGCCGGCTGCGCAGCACCGCCGCGACGCCCGCCTCGCCGTCATGGGCCTCATCAACCACCTCGATGTCCCCGGCCGAGCCGAGGATCGTGCGCAGGTGCGCACACACCATCGGCTCGTGGTCGACGACAACCACCCTGATCACGGCGATCACGCTGCCGGATCAGCCGTCGGGACGTACGCGGGCATTATGGCCTCCAGGCAGAAGCCGCCATCCTCGGTGCGGCTGGCTCGCAGGGTGCCATGCGCGACGTCGACGCGGTGCCGCAGGCTGGCGATGCCGAGGCCCGAGCCGGTAGTGGCCAGGTCGCTGACCTGCCTGCCGGCGGATGGAGTATTCGTCACGGTGAGCCGGACTTCGGAGTCGTTGTAGCGCACCTGGACCAGCACGCGCGCGCCGGGTGCGTCCTTGCGCACGTTCGTCAGTGCCTCGCGGACGATCCGGTGGACCGTGCGCCCGACCACCGGAGACGCAAGCCCAGGGTCGCCGTGCTCGGCCAGCTCAGTCGGCGTGACTACCGCCGTCGACTCTGCGATCAGCGCGGACAGGCCCGAGGCCGGCAGGCCCTCATCGTCAGGGGGCGATGTCCGCAGGATGCCGACGAGGTCGCGAAGTTCGTCGAGGGCCTGGCAGCCGGCGGCGCGCAACTCTTCGGCGGCGCGCCGGGTGGCCTCATCGGTCGCTGTGATGCCGAGCGCCGGCCTGCAGGACCATCAGGCTCACACGGTGCGTCACTACGTCGTGCATCTCACCCGCCAGGCGGGCGCGCTCCTCTGCCCTCGCCTGCTCGGCCAGCAAGTAGCGCTCTCGCTCGGCTCGCTCGGCTCGTTCTCTCAGTGCCTGCACCATGGCGTGCCGGGCGCCGAGGTAGAGCGCCAGCAGTGGTCCGAGCGCGGTCCGCAGGACGCCGATGGCGATCACCTCGGCCGATGGCTCCCAGACCCGAGCGACGATGACGGCCAGCATGCCGACCGCTGCGAAGGCGGTGCGCCGGTCCTTGCCGTAATAGAAAGGCCCGTACGCAGCCAGCACGGTTCCGTAAGGCGCCCAGACATTCCCCGCATTGGCCGGCGTTAGCGCGCCCGCGGGGGAGATCAGCAGCGATATCGCCAGCGTGAACCCGGCCAGGATGGCGATGACGATCATGGGCACGCGCCGCCGAGCGGCCAGCGACAGATCAGCCGCCGCCTGGCTGGCCAGCATCGCCCAGGCCAGCGCACCGGGGTGAGCAGGCCACCAGGAGGCGCCCGCCAGCGTCGCGCCGGTGTCCAGCAGCGCGAATCCGACCGCTACGAGCACGTCCACGACGAGCCAGTGCCGCGCAAGGCAGGTCCGGACGTCCATGTCGATCACGCTATGTCATGGCCCCACGGCCTCCCGAAACACGCACGCCTTCGTCGGCGCAGAAACCGCCGAGAGTTGCATGCCGCCGCGAGCGGCCATCCTTTCGCCAGCCCAGTCCCAACGGTCGGCCCTGTCCCTAGGCACCGACTCTCTGCAATGGCCACATGCCAATCACACCAGTGCGACCGGACGGAGTCCGGGATCACAGCGGCTCGCCGACGGGCCGACGACTGCCCAGACATGAGGGAGGTGGCCCGATGCACACGGACGGGATCCGGCGACACGCCGTGGACGTGACCGGCCTGCGGAAGAAGTATGGCCAGGTGCCGGCCATCCGAGATGTCAGCTTCACCGTCAGTTACGGCGAGATCGTCGCGCTGCTCGGACCGAACGGGGCGGCAAAACCACCACGCTGGAAATCCTGGAAGGACTCCGCCGCCGTGACGCGGGCGTGGCCAAGGTCTTCGGTCTGGACCCCGGCGACCGGTCCAGCGCCCGCGAGCTGCGCGAGCGGACGGGGCTGGTGCTCCAAGACATCGCGGTAGAGCCGTATCTGACCCTTCGCGAGACCATCGCCAGACAGGCCGGCTACTACGCCGCACCCATGGACGTGGCAGCGGTCATTGGTCTGGTTGGCCTCGTCGGCCTGGAGCGCCGCAAGGTCAGGACGCTCTCGGGCGGCCAGAAACGCCGCCTCGACCTCGCCCTCGGCCTGATTGGGAACCCGGAGTTGCTGTTCCTGGCCGAGCCGACGACCGGATTCGACGCTGCCGCCCGCCGGGGTGCCTGGCAGCTGGTGCGCGACCTGCGCCCAGCGGGGACACCATCGTGCTGACCACGCACGACATGGACGAGGCTCAGGCGTGGGCCGACCGGGTGGTGCTGCTCGCCGACGGTGCTGTCGCTGCGTCGGGTCCCACCGCCACCGTCGGCCGGCGGGATGCCGAGCGGGCGCGGATCACCTTCGCTCTCCCGGATGGCCACACGCTCACGGATCTGCCGGTGCCGGCGGAGGACCACGGTGGCTTCGTCGCAGTGGAGACGGGCAACCCCACGCAGACTCTGCACGAGCTCACCGGCTGGGCGGCTCGGCACGGGGCGCTGCTAGCCGGGCTCACCGTGGACCGCCCCAGCCTGGAGGACGTGTACCTGCAACTGACCAGTGACGGCGCGCTGCCCAGCACGCCAGAGAGGACTACCCGACGACCACCGTCGCCACCGGCCAGCATGCGCGTAGGCGTCCGAGCCTCGGCTTGCTCGCTCACCAGGTCCGCTACGAGCAGCTGTCGTTCTGGCGCAACCCGCAGAGTGCCGTCTTCACCTTCGCCTTCCCGGTCGTGTTCGTCGTCGTCATCATCGCCGCGCTGTTCTTGGTGGGCTCCTGCTACGGGCAGCTCGCCGTCGCACTGGCGGCCCGACGCCCAAACGGGATCCTCAAGCGCGTTCGAGCCACGCCACTACCCGCATGGACTTACTTCGCCGGTCTGCTGGTGCACTGCGTGCTGGTGAGCGTCGTCGACATCACGCTGATCATCGGCGTCGGGCGCCTGTACGGGATGCCGTTGCCGTCGAACTGGCCGGCGATCGGGCTCGCGCTGGTGCTCGGCGCAGCGACCTTCTGCGCACTGGGAGTCGCCGTAGCGTGCGTGATCTCGAACGCCGAGGCCGCGCCAGCGGTCGCCCAGCTGGTCCTGTTCCCGCTGTTGTTTGTCTCCGGCATGTACCTGCCCATCCATTCGGAGACGCTCAACCGGGTCGCCAACTGGCTTCCTGTGCGCCCGTTCAACGAGATCTTGCTCGGGCTTATCGGTCATCACACCGGCCCGGGCTGGCGAGACCTCGGCGTCCTGCTCGTCTGGGGCGTCGCCGGAACGGTCGTTGCCGTCCGCCGCTTCCGCTGGAACCCACGGGCCGAATAACGGATCCAGCCTGAAGCCAGCCTTAGCCGGGCGCGCGGAATGGGGCGGGATGGGCATCCCGGCCCATGCACGAGCCCCAGGAAGCGCCCGGCGGCTTAATTGCCTCGTGCATCACCGGGCGGGGCGAAGCCGACGTCGCCGAGCCGGGACCGCCGGGTGCCGGGCGGCCCGCCTGACTCGGGCACCTCGGGACTCGCCGACGACGGAGCGACGCCCCGGACGATCTGCTCTGCCATCCCGTACAGCAGTGGCAGCGCGCCGGCCACGACACCGCCGATCCGGTTGATGTGCGCAACGCCAGGGCCGATGGCCTTCGCATTGTCGTCGATCGTACGGACGAGATCTGCCGAGTCCTCCAGGTTGGACGCGATCCGGTTCAGCAGCGTCCCGACCCAGAAGAGGTAGAGCGCGAGACCGCCGGTAAACACGGCGATGACGAGGACCGTGAGGACCACCAGGCGCTTCATCGCTGCACCTGGCCGACCGCCCGGCCGAGGAACAGGTGGTGTTGCAGGCCCTCTGCCAGCACGGCATCGACGCCGTCGGCGACCTCGGGGATGAGCGCTGTGTCAGCGGTATTTGCTGCCGCGGCGCGCAGTGTCTCCCGCACGTCGATCACGCGCTGGTCGATGCGCTTGACCCGGTAGACGAGCAGGCTCAGCAGCCCGGCCACCGCGGCGTCGACGACGAGGCCCGCGGCGATCGATCGCAGCCAGGAGGTCCGCTCGTAAGGAGGCATCGCTAGCCTCCCAGCCGGGCGCGGCCGCGCTGCAGCCCGCCGACGATTGCATCGGCATCCTCGATGGTGATGCGCAGCGCAGCGAGCGGCGCGGTATTGCGCTCGGCGTCTGCAAGCGCCGCGTTGATCTTCGGCGCCTCGTCCCCGATGGACCGGGCGTAGGCCAGGATCGCTGAGACCAGGGCGACGACCACTGCCACGACGGCAGTGCCGATGGCGTAGCCAGCTGCCCAGCCCGACTGGCGGGTGCCGGCGGCTCTCCTCCGGGCCCGGAACTGTCGCTGCATAGAGTTCACTCCCTCGGCGGGCTCAGACCGTGTCGCAGAAGTCACGGACCGGCTGGAGACTTGCGTTCACCGACGTGAGGCGGTCGGGCACCGTGCTAGTCAGGTCGGCGACCGCCTGCACCGCGCCGGTCGTGGCGGCGAGGTTGGCCCGGATGGCCCGCAGATGGAAGATCACGCGGATCAGGCCGACAGCCGTGACGCCCACGATCAGCGTCGAGGCTGTCAGCGTCGTCTGTGCTGCTGCTCGCATGGACGGCACCTCCCTCGCCTAGCTAGCCCAGCAGCTTGGCGACCGAGCCCGCATACCTGGTCGCCCCGGCAGAGACATCTCTCACCGTCTGGTCCGTGGTCGCGAGGGCCTCCGGCACGCCGTTGAGGTCGCTGACGAGTTCCGCGCCGTCTGCCAGAATCTGGTCGCTCGCGTGCCGGATCCGCTCCAGCGCCCCGAGAACGCGGTTGAGCAGGTAGATCACCAAGGGCAGTACCAGCAGGATGAGGATCGCGTTACCGATCCGCCACAAGCGCATGACCTTGCCTCCCCCTGCTCGGTCCCGAGCGCGTGATCTGCATCGCCTGAGGTGTACCCGGGAATCCCCGCAGCGCACACCAGTACCCGCAGTGGCTGACGGCGGCTATCGCAGACTGCGGTGGCAGGCGCCCCTCGGCGACTGCCGCTGGCCGGATGGCACCACAGTGGTGGCCGCCGAAATCTACGCCACCGGCAGGTTCAGGACTGGTGGCTCGGCTCGGTCCGCAGCCTTCGAGCGAGGTCAGTCAGCATCGCGATGACTTGATGTGCGCTGTCATCGGCCAGATCGGCGAGCGCCATTCGCAGCAGGTCGTCCGCGCCACGGGCGCTGTGCCTGGCCACCTGGTCGAGGTGCGTGGCCGTGAGACTGACCAGGGTGCGGCGGCGGTCGGCCGGGTCCGCGTTGATCTGCGCTACCCCCTTGACGCGCAGTTTGTTGACCGACTCAGAGACGTAGCTCTGCGGCAGCCCCGTCCTGGCAGTTATGTCGGTGATCGAGCTGCCCGGATGCACGAGAACGTCGCGCATGACGATGAGGGCACCGGCCGGAAGCGCAACCTGGAGAGCCGCGGGCTCGTCGTCATCACGATCGCTTCCGCGCATCGCGCGCTCGCCTATGCGGCTCAGCTGCCTGCCCAGGATGATTAGGTCCAGCGCGTCCATGCCCTGGATGTTACATCGTCAAAGATGTATCTAATGTGATCTACCAAGATTCCGGCCGCGTCGCGGCGTGCGCGAGGCCTTCCCGCAGTGCCGTAAACTGTGGCGGGTTCGACTGCGCTCGTAGCTCAACGGACAGAGCATCTGGCTACGGAACAAAAGGATGCGCCTGTAGCTCAGCGGATAGAGTACTTGGCTACGGACCAAGGGGTCGGGGGTTCGAGTCCCTCCAGGCGCGCTGTTATCGCAGGTCAGTTGGGGTGCCGAGGTTAGGCACCCTGCAGGGTCAGGGTCACTGCGCCGGTTCCGGCGAGTGGCCCTGACGCCATTACGGCGCCCGTTTCGTCGGATTCGGTGTCCCTTCGTGTCCCATACCGTTGTGGATGCGGGTGACGGCTTCGAGGGCAACGGCCAGGTCTTCCGGCCTGGCATGGGTACGTGGCCTCGACTGCCTGGAGCTGATGCATCTGATCCGCACGCAAGCCGCCGGGTCTCACCACACCAGCCTGCGGTTTTACCAGCTGCTGCACACGATGGGGGTGTTCCCCGCCTCCGCGCCCGCCACGATGCGGGCCTTCGACGCCCGCGGCCAGCTGACCGCCGGAGCAGCTGACCGGCCGCTACGGCATCGAATGCCAGCCGGTCCGCGACCTGCTCGCCGAATACCTGCGCAAACGCCAGCCCGCGGTCGACTACTCGACGCTGGAGAACCTCGCGCTCAGCCTGGGCAAGCTGTTCTGGCGTGACCTGGAACTTCATCACCCGGGCATCAGCTCGCTGCGGCTGGCGCCGCAGGCGGCGGCCGCATGGAAGCTTCGGATCGCCACAAGACAACCCGGACCAGGACCAGCACCGGCGAGGTCACCGAGATCAGCGGCCCGCGGCTGGGCGCGCTGAGCCACCTGGCGACCGTGCGCGCGTTCTACCTCGACATCGCCCAGTGGGCGATGGAAGACCCGGCGCGGTGGGGACAGTGGGCGGCGCCCTGCCCGGTCCGCGACCAAGACCTCACCTGCAAAAAGGAGCACCGGCAGGCCGAAGCACAGGCACGCCGAGTAGATCGCGAACTCCTTGTCGGTCACCGCCTGGCGGCTGAGGCCGATCGGCAGCGTGCTGCGCGCACAGCTTTCCCGCGCATGGCAAGCGAAACATTGCGCGATCCGCGACCGCCGAAACGGCCTGTACCGGACCCTCAGCTCTGCACGTTTCGTCCCCTCGAGTCACCCGCCCGTGAAGCTGTCCGCCCGTTCCAGCGCGGCGCGCTGAAGCCGGATGATGAGTGCGGGCATTTCCCTGGTGTCGGTGACGAGCCTGGCCTGGCGGACACCAGCGCAGTGCCAGCCGGCAAAAACCCCGAGGATTCCGGACTCCGTTACCGTGTTCCGGATCCCCGCACTCGTCAAGCACGCGCGCAGCAGCAGACGGCCACCGGGAATCAGCACCCGATGGACCTCGGCCGCGTACCGGGGCCACCGCTCGGGTGTCAGGTAGTGGAAGCAGCCACGATCGATGGCTAGCGCGAACGACCCAGCGGCGAAGGGCAGCGACAGGGCGTCGCCGCGCGCAAACACGCAGCCGTCCGGCTCCGGCGAGTGCAGCTGGCGCGCCTGCCTGACGGCAGCAGAGGAGAGGTCGATGCCGACCGCCCTCCAGCCCGCGCCGGAGAGATAGGCAACCTCGCTACCCAGCCCGCAGCCGATATCGAGGACCGCACGGGTTGCCCGGCCAGCCGCGCCAGAGCCGGCCCGCGCGGCGGCGTCGAGCCAGCCGTCAGCCTCGGCGGCGAGCAGCTCAGGTGACGCCGACGTCAGGTGCCACCAGCGGTATAAGCCATCCAGGTACGGGTCGGTCACGCCGCCACCATCGCACGTCATCGAGCTGATTTAGCCGCACTGTAACCCGGCTGTTGCTCCGTCGTGATCAAACGGGTCGAGCGTTGGCCCACGGCACCGAATCTGCGTAATCGCACGGCACGTGCCTCGCGGTCAGCTTAGGCAGGCCGCCCGAGGTGGTCCGAGATGCGTAATAACAGACCATTGATTTCGCGGTGACGGTGGGCGTACCGTCTAGTCGGCATGTCGTAACGCACGCGCCACATTCGGTCTCGGCAAGGAGGGCTGTATGACAGCTACGACGGCGGAGCCAGTTTCCCGGCAACGGGGGGCGTTCTCTTGGCTGATACACCGGCAGCTGGATAGCTATCCGAACACCGGCCCCAGGGTGATGTACCTGGCCATCACCGTACTGGCCACCATCACGCTGTACTACGAGGCGTATGTCGGCGGCTCGGTGTCGACGCTGATCCTGAGCAACCTGCATATGAGCTTCACGTTCTTCGTGGCGACTACCGCAGTCGCTAACGCGATCGGCGCCTTCACCTCGCTGTTTGCCGGCCTCAGTGACAAATACGGCCGGGCGAACCTCACGGTGTTCGGGCTGCTGGTCGCGGGCGTCTTCGTGGTGTGGCTCCTGCCGATCTCCACCAACAGGTGGGAATTCACGATCTTTGCTTTTATCGTCGGCGCGGTCGAGGGCGTCGTCCTGGTCTCTACACCAGCGCTGATCCGGGACTTGTCCCCGCAGACCGGGCGCGCCACCGCCATGGGTTTTTGGACCAGCGGTCCGGTACTCGGGAGCCTGGTTGTCGCGATCGTCGGTTCGATCACGGTCCCGACCGTCATCACCAACCCGCGGTTCTGGACACACGAGTACTATATCGGCGGCGCGGTGGGCCTGGTGGTCTTCGTGATCGCGCTCGTCGGGCTGCGCGAGCTGTCACCCGGCCTGCGCGACCAGCTGATGGTGAGCATGCGTGACCGGGTCCTCGTCGAGATGCGGGCCAAGGGTCTCGACATCGAGGCCGCGATGAAGAACCACTGGCGCCAGCTGATGAAGGCCGATGTGATCATCTCGGCATTCGCGGTCTCGGTCATGCTGCTGATCTACTACGCTCTGGTCGGCTTCCTGGCCATCTTCGTCGTGACGGTTTTCGGGTACAGCCTCAAGGAGTCCAACAACCTCGGCTACTACTGCTGGGCCTTCAACGCCGGCGCCGTGATCCTGATCGGCTGGACCTCCGACCGGTTCCGGGTGCGGAAGCCCTTCATGATCGTCGGCGGGATCGGCGCCGCGGTCATGATCGTGCTGTTCCTGCTGCAGTCGAAGACCGGCGCGCACCCGAGCTTCGGTCTGATCGCGGCGTATCTTGCGATCATGCTGTTCTTCCTCGGCGTTGCCTACACGCCGTGGATGGCGAGCTTCACGGAGACGGTCGAGCACCGCAACCCGGCAGCTGTCGCAGCCGGGCTTGCGATCTGGGGATGGATCATCCGGATCGTTGTCTTCGCCTCGTCGCTGGTCATCCTGGCCGTCATCACGGGTGTTACGCCGCTGGTCAACGCGTCGGGATACGAGACGCAGTATCCGGCGCTGGCCTGGGCTGCCGCTAACCCCACGGTCGTCGCCGACTACCAGACGTACGCCACGGACTTCCAGTTCGCGGCGTCGCATCCCGCCATCGTCGCGACCGCGGTGAAGTACAAGACCCAGCTCACCAACGCGGCGAAGTTCGGCCCCGAGCTGGCCGTCATCGAGCAGAACCCGACACTGTTCGCCCAGGCTGCCGCGTACCCCAACCCGGCTCTGATTCCGCCTGCGCTGCAGGGGGAGCTGCTGGCCGCCGCTGGCGGTGGCAGCACGGGTCTGCAGATCCTGACCACGATCAGCCAGAACGAGGCGGCGATCACTGGCGTGATCGCGGTGGCACCGCAGCTCCAGACGCTGACGCCATACTCGGCCCAGCTGACCGCGCTGTCCAAGGTGCCAGCGTCCGCGACGGCGGCGGTTCAGGCCAACGCGGCCGAGCTGACCGCCCTCGGTAAGGTGCCGACGTCGGTGACGTCCTACATCGCTAAGAATGTGCCAAGCGCAGCGAAGAACTCGCCAGGACAGTGGAAGACCTGGTACTGGGTCTGCTTCGGCGGCATCATCGTCTTCCTGCTGTCGGTCCCGCTGCTGCGTGGCCGGTGGAGCCCGCGTGCCGCAAAGCGCGACGAGGATGAGCACGAGGCGATGATGCAGGCCGAGCTCGCCAGGCTCCAGGGCGTGGGGGCCTGATACCAGCCCGCAACCACCGAGTCGGCGGGCCGCTGCAGCGTTGCAG
>JBOHCP010000057.1:0-13546 GCA_050698875.1 Streptosporangiaceae bacterium
ATCCAGACGTGGTGGTGACCGACATCCGGATGCCGCCCACGCACACCGACGAGGGCCTGCGAGCCGCGGTGGAGCTACGCAAGCAACACCCAGAGGTCGGGGTCCTCGTGCTGTCCCAGTACATCGAGACCACCTACGCGACTGCGCTGCTCGCCGGCAACGCCGGTGGCGTCGGCTACCTGCTGAAGGACCGGGTCGCGGACGCCGCGGAGTTTGCCGACGCGGTCGACCGAGTAGCCGCGGGCGGGACCGCGCTCGACCCTGAGGTGGTCACGAAACTGATGCGGGCAAGCCGGCAGACCGGCGGCCTCGGCGGCCTCACGCCGCGCGAGCGTGAAGCGCTCGAGCTCATGGCCGAGGGTCGCTCCAATGCAGCGATCGCCGAGGCAATGGTGATCTCATCCGGAGCCGTAGAGAAACACGTCGCGTCCATCTTCAGCAAACTGAGGTTGCCGTCCTCCGATGCCGACAACCGGCGAGTGCTGGCCGTGCTGCAATACCTGCGAGCCTGAGCCGGCCGCTCGCCCGAGCGCCGCGAAATGATCGAGCTGCCAGCTGGCGACGCTCAGCAAAGACCGCGGTTAGGGCGATGGCGGGCAGAGTTAGCTTGCCGGGGAGGCGGTGCTCGGCCAGGTCGCTCGCGGCGAGCGGCGGTCCTGCCGCGCAGCCAGCACGCCGCAGGAAGCGGTGCCGTCCAACCGATGCGCGCGTACACGAGCGCCGAGCCGGCCAGAGCACGCTGCGTTCACGAGGATCCGCCTCGCCCAGAGTCGGCGCGTGCCCGCATTGCTGGCCGCGATCGCGCCGCCTTGCTCCTAATCACTCACCGCGTCAGCACGGGGCGGGATCAACGCCGAACCAGTCGGCCAGGACCACCGCGGCAGCCGTGGCGGCGCATGCCAGCGCTCCGCCTGCCAGCTCCGCGCCGGTCATGGCGGTATCCCTGCCTAGCCGCGCGTGGCCACTTCAGCCCGGCCCGGCCGGCCGCGCGGCTGGCAGTGTCAGGCGCATGTCGGCAGGCCGAGATGCGTAGTGGTGTGCCGGAGCAGCCAGCGGTGCCCGTCCAGTGATGGCATTGCGTTCAGCCCGCTCGCGCCCTGGACGAGGGCGAGCAGCCGGAGTCTGCCAGAGGCCGGCTCGGCGGGATCAAGTAATAGGCGAGCACAGAACGGCTCCTCCAGGGCAGCTTGCGCGTTTGCGCCTGTCCCCGAGGCACTGCGGTTGATCGGCTAGCACCATAACTCTGCACGCTGCTGCGCGGAGCGTGGCTCCGAGGCGTCAGGCTGGTCTTTGCGTGGCGGCTTCGCCGTCCGCGATACTGCGGCTATGCCACCTGGCAATGGTCGTGCAGCTGCGGGGATGAGCAAGACGACCCCGGCCCTGCCAGTGCACGAGGTACGCGCAGCGGCGGCGTACTATCGCGACCTGTTCGGGTTCGAGGCCGTCTACGTGGCCGATGATTTCGCGAGGCTTGTTCGTGACGATGCGGAGCTGCATCTGTGGGGTGCGATGGACGACGACTGGCCTGCCCGCGAGGACTTGAGGGCAAGGCCGGTCTGCTCGGGCGCCGAGTCGTTCCTGGCCGGAACGGGCAGCTGCCGGATCGAGGTTGCGGACGTGGATGCGCTGTTCGGGGAGTTCCAGCCACAGGGCCTGCTCCACGACGCCTCACGAGGAGTGCACGCGACAGGCTTCGGTACGCGTGAATTCTCCGCGGTTGACCTCGACGGCAACCTGCTCACCTTCTACCGCCGCGTGGAAAGTACGGAGGACGACCGCTTTCCCCCGTCTTCTTGACAGGTTGTACCGCTTCAAAACTCGGTGACGATCTGTGAGCTGCGATTCGGCTCGGCTGCTGGACTGGGGCATGATCGCGGTTCGTGCCTGTCGGTCTACTGTACTTGATCATGGTCCGGGTGCCTGCCTGACTGGTCATACTGAACCGCAGGCAGGATCATGTGGAGAATTCCGCGGCGCGTGCCGGTTCCTCGCGGCTGAGCACGCTTCGCGTGCGCCCGTTCACACTGGACGCAGGGTCTCTGAACCGCGATTGGGCTTGTGCGCTCGGCCGGCATCTGGGCGCCGACAGCGCAGTCGCAAGCTGCCGGGACATGCTCTGGCCCGCGCCCGATCGCCGCTGGCACTCGGCGCGCCTTGACAGGTGCACATTGGTTAGAGGATGCTAACGGTTAGTGAATGCTAACCGAGATGCTGGCCGCTGGGCTGCGCTGGCCGACGGCACCCGCCAGGCCATCGTGGCCCGCCTTGCCGACGGGCCTCGGGCTGTCGGGGAGCTGGCGGCCGGGCTGCCGGTAAGCCGGTCCGCGGTGTCTCAGCACCTGAAGATTCTCAAGGACGCCGGCCTGGTGGATGACATGGCTGCGGGTACGCGCCGGATCTACCGGCTCAACCCGGCCGCCCTGGCGGCGTTGCGGGATCAGCTCGACACCTACTGGCGGCGGGCGCTGGCCGGGTACGCCGATGTCGTGGAAGCACCGGACAGGGAGGACCGATGGGCCAGACCGAAGCAGTGACGGTCCGCAAGCAGGTCGTTGTCGACGCGCCGATCGAGCGTGCCTTCATGGTCTTCACCGACCGGTTCGGGGACTTCAAGCCGCCCGAGCACAACATGCTCGAGGCGCCGATCGCCGACACCGTGTTCGAGCCCCGGGTCGGCGGCAGCATCGTGGACCGGGCATCGGATGGCAGCGAGTGCCGGTGGGCGCGGATCCTGGCCTTCGATCCGCCGGACCGGGTCGTGTTCAGCTGGGACATCAGCCCGCGGTGGACCATCGAGACCGACCCGGCTCAGACCAGCGAGGTCGAGGTGCGGTTCTACGCCGAGTCGCCGGCCCGCACCCGGGTGGAACTGGAGCACCGGCACATCGACCGGCACGGGCCCGGCTGGGAAGCGGTCAGTGACGGTGTCGATGGGTCGCAGGGCTGGCCTCTGTACCTGCACCGCTATGCCGCACTACTCAAGGAGGGCCGCTGACATGCCTGCGATCGTGGCCAGCGCCGAAGTCGAGCGCCCGGCCGCCGAGGTCTTCGCTTACGCCACCGACCCAGCTCGGTTCAGCCAGTGGCAGAAAGGCGTGGTGGACGGGCGCATGGACGGCCCGGCCGACGGCACGCAGCCGCCAGCCGTCGGCGCGAAATGCGTGACGACCCGGCGCATCGGCGGCACCAGCCGGCCGGCCGTTTCCGAGCTTGTGCACATCGACCCGCCCAGGACCTGGGGCGTTCGGGGCATAGACGGCCCCATCCGGGCGGCAGTCGATGTCCTCGTCGAGCCCGTTACCGACTCCCGCTCCCGGCTGACCATCAGCGTCGACTTCACCGGTCACGGCATCGGCAAGATCCTGGTGCCGCTTGTGGTGCGCCGGGAGGCACGTAAGGAGATGCCAGCCAACATGGCGGCGCTCAAGCAGAGACTAGAAGCAGGCTAGGTAGCTGGTGTCGAACGGGGTCTCCGGGGCTGGTGGAGGATGTCCCGGCCTGACGCGCTGCCCGGGGATATCGCCGTGCCGAAGCGGGCACCGTATCCCGGTGGCCCGGCCGCGGGTGCGGGCAGCCGGCGGGTCCGGCGAGCTGCACCTGCCCGGCTATGACTTGTTTTCTTCCACCGAGATCCTCGGCCGGCTGGCGCTGGAGAAGATGTCGGCCGGGCTGTCGTCGCGGCGCTACGCCCGCGGGCTCGAGTCCGCGGGGCAGGCCGTCGAGGCACAGGCAGCATCGATGTCGAAGTCGGCGGTCTGGCGCCGGTTCGTGACCGCGACCGAGACCGCGATCGAGGAAGGCTCGACCGAGAACGCCGCCCTCGTCACGGACCTGATCACCGGGCTGCGCGAGCGCGGCCCGGATGTCACCAGGCCCGTCCTCGCCGTGCTCGACGCGTCGAAGGCCTCTCGCGCGCGGGTCAGGGACGTCTTCGACCGGCCGCTGATCCAGCGCTGCCAGCAGCCACAAGATCAGAAACGTCAGGGACAAGCTGCCCGACCGGCTGCGGGCAGTCACTGAGAAGCGGATGCGCCAGGCCTGCCGCGCCGAATCGGCGCTCAAGGCCGGGGGGACCCAGGGGGGACCCCCGATCGAAAACTCCGGACCGGCCGATCGGGATCAGCGGAATGCTCAGCGGGGCGCGCGCACCTCCGCGGTGAGGGGCGATTGGACGGAGACCCGCCAGACAAGGATCTCAACAGGCACCGACAATCCGTGCTGGTGTCTAGCGCGGAAGTTGCTGGAAAAGGCTGGAATTAGAAGCGAGCATCCGCTACCTTGGCAGCGTGACCACTCCCGAGAGCCTGGAGCGCCGGATCGACGAGCTGCGCGTCGCTATCCGGTGCGCGGTGGCGGCTGGCGACCGCTCGCAGGCTGGCGAGCTGCGGGCCGTGCTCCGGCAGGCCGAGGGCTCTTGGGACGATTTGGTCGCCGAGCTCGACCGCCGACGCGGCCACGCTGATGCTGACGCGGCGCCCAAGCGCGGGCCGACGGAGAACGATCACGCCGCGAGGCCGGCCGAGGCGGAGCCGCCGGGCGCGCTGCTGTCCGTCCGCGAGCAGGTGCACCAGGCACTGACGCTGATCGGTGTGCCCGCAGCGCCGCGGCTGATCAGCGCCGTGCACGAGGCGTTCTCATCCGCTCCGCTGATTGCCGCTCGGCTGACCAGCCTCCGCCGGGACGAGGAGCGCTCCTTCCGGTCCGCTCCCTACGCGCGGGCGTATTACCTGTGCGCCGCGCTGACCGCCGATCTTCTCGCCCCGGCGCGGGGCCTTCTGGCCGTCTCCACCTGGCCGTTGGAACGGCGTGTCATCGGACCGCTCAGCCCGCGCGTCAACTTCCTGACGGCCGCGATCGCCGTGGTCGACAGCATCACGCGCATCCCGGATCCGGGTCCCGGGGCGGCGGCGTTGCTGTGGCGGTTCGCCGTCAACATCCCGGGCGCGCAGCGGGGCCATGGCCGCGCCGAGCCGGCGCGCGTGGCGGAGGCTGCGCGAGCAGAACTCGGCGTTCACCTTGAGTCCGACCGCGCGCACCGGCAGGCCGCCGCGCAGCGGGCTCGGATCCAGCTCGACGATCCCGGCCAGCTGTTCGGCAGCTGGCTGCGCACCGCCGGCGGAACTGCAGCCGGCTAACAGGCCCCGGCAATTGCCGGTCACTTAGATCTCCGAGCCCGCAGAGGAAGGGCCGTGACCGATACCGAGGTTCACCTCGACCAGATCCGCGGACCGGTTCCGCCGCGCCCGCACAATGCGCGCACGATCGCGGCGCTGACCACCAATCCCGGCTGCGTACGCCGGGCGATCCTGGACGCCGCCGGTGTCGACAAGCCGCGGCTGGCAGCCGCCTGCGGGTACCTAGCGCCGTTCGGCCAGTCGCGGTTCGCGATCACGCGCGGCAACGCGTTCGAGGCGCTGGTTAAGGCCAATGGCTGCGCCGAGCTGCTGCGGCTGCTGCGGGACAAGCTCCGCCTGCCGATCCCCGAGGTTTCGTATGCCGACCTCGAAGCCGTCGCGGGCAATACCAGCCTGCCGGTACGGCACGCCCGGACCAGGCAGCTGCTCACCCGCACGGCGGGATCGGGCGAGGACGCCGGCACGTTGTTCGACCACCCGCTGCTCACCCTCGAGGTCGGCGGTCGGCTCGCCTACCTGGAGCCCGACCTGATCGCGTTCCGGCTGCGGAACCGGTTCCACGTCGTCGAGATCAAGTCGTTCGCCGCCATCGACGGGCAGGCCGACCCGGGCAAGGTCGCGGCGGCGGCCATCCAGTCTGCTGTGTACGCGCTGGCGATGCGTCAGCTGCTCGCCGAATCCCGGTCTGACCCGGAGCTGGTCGCCGACGAGGTGATCCTGGTCTGCCCGGAGAACTTCTCCAACCGCCCGGTCGCCGGTCTGCTCGACGTGCGCAAACAGCTCACCGTGCTGCGGCGGCAACTGTCCCGGCTGGCGCTGATCGCCGACCTGGTCGAACTGTACCCGCCCGACGTCTGCTTCGACCTGGACCCCGACGAGACAGGCGCGGCGCGTCGGCCTGCTGCCGAGCTGGCTCAGGCGCTGGCAGTCTTTCCGGCCAGGTACGCGCCCGAGTGCCTGGCGAGCTGTGAGATGTGCCGGTTCTGCCGCCACGAGGCGCGCGCCACGACCGCCGCGCTCGGCCGCGCGGTCCGCGAAGAGCTTGGCGGCCTGGAGTACATCGACGCCGCGGTGCGGCTCGCCGCCGGCGAGCTCGAGCCCAGCGACGGGCAGCAGGACGCCGCGGCGCTGCTGCGAGCGGCGGCCCGGCTCCGGGCCGAGTGCTTCCGGGCGGCCGGATGAGCACGCTGACCTCGCTCGCCCGCGCGCAGGCCCGCACCGCGGGGGTCGCGCAGCGCGTCGCCACGGTTCGGCACGTGCACCTCAGCGACCGGCCGATGGTGTTCATCCCGCTCGCGCTGGCCGGGGAGGCCAACGCGCCGCTGGCTGCCCTTCTCGGTGACGACCCGGCGACGCCCCGACTGCTCGTGGTGAGCCAGCCGCGGAACCGCGCCGAGCGGTTCGCGTTCGCGGCCGAGCTCGCCCGGGTGATCGTGCCGTACGCCGAGGGGTTCGCCACCTCGACCGAGCAGGTGCCGGTCGGCCGCGGAGAGATCAAAGCCCGTTCCCCTAATGCTCCTCAGCTTGTCCTGCCGAACCAGGCGGGCATCGGCTTCACGCGACTGCTTGGCCGGTCGACGAGATTCCGACGGCCGGATGGCGACTATCCCGTCGACCCGGCGGTCCCCGTGCTCGGCCGGTGGCTCTCGTTCCTGGCCGAGCGCACCGAGCATCCCGGCTCGTGCCTGATGCTCGCGGTCACCGAGGCGCTGGCGCTGCACTGGGCGAGCGGCCAGAGCGAGCTGGAAGACCGTAATCTCGCGACGCTGCTGGCCTGGATCGACCCGCCGTCCGGGGTCGGCGGGGCGGCGGCGGCCAGGGCCGGGGAGGATCCGGTGACGTGGCCGCCGGCCGGGCCCGCGACCGACCCCGGCTTCGACAACGAGGTGCTCGCGCCGCTGATCGAGGCGTGCGCGCGGGCCGTCGGCGACGGCGAGGCTTCGAGGCGGCGCGCGCGGACGGCGCTAGAGCGCGCGCTGACCAGTCAGCTAATGCCGACCTGGCGGCTGACGTGGCGGGCCATCGAGTTGCTGCGCAGCCTGCCGGAGGGCGGCCACGTTGCGGCCCGCTGGGATGCCGACCGCGACGCGTTCACCGGGTATGCCGCCTACCTGGCGGACGGCGGTGTGGCGCAGCCGAGGCGGGACGGCGCCGTCGCGGCGGCGCGGCGGCTGAACTGGCTGGAGCGGGCCCAGGCGAGCTACGCGGCGCAGCGTGCGTTCGACGACCCGCTGGTCATGGCGGAGTACCGGATGAGCGGGGAGACGCTCGCCGGGACCGTCGTCGCAGCCCAGCCGGGCCGGGTGGCCGCGGCCTCGGGGAAGCGGCGCGTGCTCCGCCCCTGGATCACGGTGTCGACGGAAGACCCGGTGCTGATCCTGCCGGAGACCGTCGTGACCTCGGCGTCCCGGCCAGGGCAGAAGGCACGGCTGGTGTCGGTCAGCGAACCGGCCGGGAACGGGCCGAGCCTCGTCGTGCTGGAGCTGTCCGGTGGCATGGGCCGCAGCCTGATCGCGGCGCCCGGCAGCGTGCCGGAGGTCGGTGAGCGGACGTGCTATACGACGCTGACCGACGACTACCAGCCGATCGCGGAGTTCCCGTCGGCGGAGCAGACGCCGTGGACGCACGGCGGGCCGCCGGTGCCGTACGAGCCCGCCGACGAGCCCGCCGTGGAGGACTGGTCATGACCGCAGCACCGCTTGCCGCGCTGGCCGACCGCGCGACCGACCAGGTCATCGCTGACCTGGGCGTCGCCGACCGCGCTATCGTCGTCGACTCCCCGCCCGGCGCGGGCAAGTCCGCCTTAGTCGTGCGGGCCGCGCGCGTCCTGGCAGGCGCGGGCGAGCCGGTGATGGTGGTGGCGCAGACCAACGGGCAGGTCGACGACCTGGTGGACCGCCTCGCGAGTGCCGCCGCGATCGTGCCCGGATCGCGTGGTCTTGCCGTCGGGCGGCTGTGCGCTCAGGACTACACGCCATCCCCACGGGTATCTCGGCACGCCTGCGTCACGGTATCCACGGACGTCGCCGACCTGGCGGGCTGCGCCGTGGTCGCCGGGACCGCGGCCAAGTGGGCCGCTGTGCGGGCCGGAACCTGGTCGTGTGCCTGGGCGGTCGTCGACGAGGCGTATCAGATGCGCTCGGACCTGCTGCTGCGCATCGCGGGTCAGTTCGACCGCGCGCTATTCGTGGGCGACCCCGGCCAGCTCGACCCGTTCTCCACGGTCGACATCGACCGGTGGGCGGGCCTGACCTGGGACCCGATGCAGAGCGCGGTCGAGGTGCTGCTGCGGCACAACCCGGACGTCGTGGTCCGGCGGCTGCCGGTGTCATGGCGGCTGCCGGCGTCCGCGGTGCCGGTGGTGGCTGACGCGTTCTACCCGTTCGGAGGGTTCGCCGCCGGGTCGGCGCCGGGGGAGCGGCGGCTTGCATTCTCGTCGTCAGCGCTCTGGCGCGGCGAGCCGGTCGACGCGGCGCTCTCGCTTGCCGCCGAGACCGGGTGGGCGCTGTACGAGCTACCCGCTCGGCACACGGTCCGGACCGACAGCGAGGCGGTGCGAGCCTGCGCGGCGCTGGCAGAACGGCTGCTGCAGCGCGGCTGCGTGGCGTACTCGCGGCGTGCTCCTCGCGGTGCGGTGGTGACGGCGGACCGGATCGCGATCGGGACGGCGCACCGGGACCAGGCGCGTGCCATCCGGCATGCGCTGGGTCCCGGGCTGGCCGCTGTCACCGTCGATACGGCGAACCGGCTGCAGGGCCGCGAGTTCGACGTGATGATCGTGCTGCATCCGCTGTCCGGGCGGGTCGACGCAACCGCGTTCCACCTGGAGGCCGGGCGGCTGTGCGTGCTGACCTCGCGGCACCGGCACGCCTGCATCGTCGTCGCGCGGGCGGGCATCCCGGAACTGCTCGACGCCTACCCGTCCACCGAGCCGGTGCACCTCAACGTCCCGGCCAAGTTCCCTGACGGCTGGGAGGCCAACCAGGCCGTCATGGCTCATCTGACCGAGCACCGGGTGACCGTCCGATGAGAGGTGTGTGCGTCTTGCGTGGAGGGTCCTACCGGATGAAGCTCGCTATCGCCTGCACGAGGCGTTCGTCAACCGCCAGGGCCATCCCGAACGGCAGGATGATGGTGACCAGGATGACTAGTCGCCTTAGTCGCCTTAGTCGCCTTAGTCGCCTTAGCGGCGACCGGCAAGCGTTGCCTGGCCATCCACGCGATGAGGGCGGCGAGCGAATCCGGGTGGTCACGAGAGGGGTCGGTCGGTCGCCGTCTGGCACGGCTCATTGCCGTAGGCTACGGGACCACGACTGTCATCGAGCAAGCTACTGCTGCATTGAAGTTGAAATTTACAGCATCGGGCGCGATACTGCGTATCGACAGCGGCTCCATTGTGGCAATGCTGCGGTTGGTGCGCAGCTATCGAACGCCAGCAGATCCTGCGGCTTCGCCGCAGCTCCGCTGCCGTCGCCCGGGCCGGCGAACAAGCTGGCCCGGGCTGCGCGCACACATTGGCTCGGATATTTGGACCGAGGAGGTCCGGTTGAGTTCATTCGATGAGTTCTTCTGCCAGGCGACCTCGCATGAGCCTTACGGCTATCAGCAAAGGATTGCTCGCAGCGGGCTGCCTCCGGTCGTGCAGGCTGCGACAGGAGCAGGCAAGACGGGCATCGTGCTGGCATGGCTGTGGCGGCGCTTGTACGGAGCGGATCCGCTTGCAACCCCGCGTCGGCTGGTTTACGCACTGCCGCAGCGCAGCCTGGTCGAACAGGTCAGCAGCCAGGTGACTGGTTGGCTAGGGAACCTCGGCCTGACGGACAGGGTCGCGCTGCATGTCGTGATGGGTGGTGAAGGTCGGAGCCAGCGTCAGTGGCGGCTTGATATGCACCGCCCCGCTGTCGTGGTCGGCACCATCGACTCACTCGTCAGCAAGGCACTGAACAGGGGCTATGGGATCAGCCGGGCTACGTATCCCATCGACTTCGCTCTGGTTACCAACGGCGCGCACTGGGTGATCGCTGAGATCCAGCTTTGTCCGGAGTCAACAACCACGCTGCGCCAGCTGGCGGCTTTCGCGCGAACGTTCGGTACCGCTGAGCCGTTCGGGCTGACCTGCATGTCGGCGACGGTGCCAAGCAACCTGCTCGGCACGGTGGACAACGCGGCACCTGACGACGCGGACGTTTTGCGTATCGAGCCTGCCGACAGGACGGGGGAACTCGCGGTGCGGCTGGACGGTCAGCGAACGGTTCGTCGGCTGCAGGCTCAGCCGGGTGCTTATTCAGCGATCGCCGCCAAGGTGCGCGGCCAGCACAAGCCCGGCACCCTCACCCTGGTCGTCCTCAACACTGTGCCTGCCGCACGCGAGGTCTTCAACGAACTCCACGGAGTGCCGGCCCGGTGTACGTTGCTGCACTCGCGGTTTCGTGGGCACGAACGGCAGCAACTCGTCAAGGAGCTCACCGAGCAGCCCGGAGACGCAGGTGCAATCGTCGTCGCTACGCAGGTCGTTGAAGCGGGCATCGACCTGAACGCGGCGCTTCTGATCACCGAGGCCGCACCGTGGTCGTGCGTCGTCCAACGGGCAGGGCGGTGCAACCGCACTGGTAGGGTCCACGACGCGCAGTTGTGGTGGGTACCGCCGGCGAAGCACCAGCCTTACTTGGAGGCTGACGTCGCCGCCGCGGTCGCCGAACTGGAGAACCTGGAGGGGACGGCGGTCTCCGGCGAGGATCTTTTGGCGAGGTCGGTCGCTACCACGGAGAGGACCGTGGCCGCACTGCGTCGGCCTGACCTACTGGCGCTCTTCGACACCGCACCGGATCTGAGCGGCGCGGACCTAGACATCGCTCCGTACGTGCGCGACACGGAAGACTTGGACGCGCAGCTTGCGTGGGCGATGTGGAGCCCCGGCTCGGGTGCCGTCGACGGCAGGCCTCCGGCCGACGCCAAGGCGCCCCAGGTCGAATGGCGCTGCCGGGTCCCGCTGACTGAGGTGGCCAGCCTGGTCAAAAAGGACGTCCGTGTCTGGCGGTTTGACCAGGCTATCGGGCGCTGGACAAGGGTCACTCCCGCCGATCGTGCTCGCCCTGGTGAGGTTCTCGTCGTAGCTGCGAGCGCTGGCGGGTACGACCCGGCGACAGGTTTCGACCCCGCGGCTCGGGGACCGGTACCTGGGAGTCCCGAGCTGATCCCCTTGGCCGACCTGGCGGCCGGAACTGAGGATGGGTTCGGGGCAGATTCCGCCAGTGTTGCTCAGGACGACTGGATCTCGCTGCAGCAGCACAGCGACGAAACACGAACGCAGGCAACGTCACTTATCGGCGCACTGCACGCGGACCTTCCCGAGAAAGTTGTGCAGAGCGTCATCACGGCGGCATATTTGCACGACGCTGGGAAGGCACATGAGGTATGGCAGAACGCCTTGTGTGCGCTTGCGCGAGAACATGACCTGGGAAAGGTCGTGGCCGGGCGGCCGTGGGCGAAATCGGCTAGCAAAGATCGCCTGAGGTTTGCCGGCAACGTGAAGTTCCGGCATGAGCTCGGATCACTGCTGCTCGTTGAGGGACCGCTCCACGACTTGCTTGCAGAGGCTCCCGATCCGGACCTCGCGCGCTACCTGATCCTTGCGCACCATGGCAAGCTGCGGTTGCAGGTCCGCGAGCCGGCCGACGCGACGCCCGGCGTTCTGCTCGGGCTCGCTCAGGGCGACGTCGCTGAGGTTCCCGGGCTACTCGGCGAACCGGCCAGTCAGCTGACGATCGAGCTAGACCAGTTCTCGTTTGGCGGGGATCGATCCTGGACGCGCGACGCGCTGGGTTTGCGAGATCGCTACGGCCCCTTCGTCCTGGCGTACCTGGAGACACTGGTCCGGATCGCCGACTGGCGCGCTAGCGCTCGGATGGAGACGGCGCAATGAGCACGGGCACACGGGTCAGGCATGTCATGAGGGGTCTGCGGCCTGAGCCCTTGGCGAGCTACCTCGCCGGGCTCGGCCTGATTCGGCTTGTGAGCGAGCAGGCAGACCCGGCTGCGACCGCCCTCTGGGGATCCGAGGGCTTGGTGATCGAGACGGTGATCGAGGACATCGCGACGTGGCTCGCTGACGACTACGTCCCGACTCCCGTGCTCAGCCCGTGGAACAACGGCAGCGGCTTCGGGCTCAAGGACGTCGAGTCCAAGAAGACACTTGCGGAACTTCAGTCCAGTACCGTGCTGCGGCTGGCACCGTTCCAGGCCGCGATCCCAGTGGCTGCTGACGTCGCACTGCGCCAGCAGGCAGAGGGCTGGGAGAAATTCAGGGCGGTACAGGAGTTCCGCAACCGATGCCCGGAGGCAATGCTGCCGTGGATAGACGCCGCGGTTGTCCTGGCTGACGACGACGCGTTCTTCCCGCCGCTCCTTGGCACCGGTGGGAACGACGGGCGGTTCGACTTCTCCACGAACTTCCATCAGCGACTGATTGACCTATTCGGTGGCACTGATAGGGCCAGGTCGCGGTCACTGAGCCTGGCGAAGGATCTCGTGAACGGGAGCGAGGAAGAGAAGCTGGCGAGCGCGGCTGTCGGGCAGTTCGATCCGGCGGCAGCCGGCGGACCTGGGTCGTCGCCTTTCGGCGCTGCGGATTCGCTGGTTAATCCCTGGGCGTTTGTGCTGCTTATCGAAGGTGCTCTGCTATTTGCCGCCAGCGCGGTGCGGCGGTATCAGCATGACGCCGGACGGGCGGCAATCCCGTTCACGGTCTATGCATCGCCAGACGGCTCGGCCAGCGGTGCTGAGGGCGAGGAGTCACGCGGCGAGCTCTGGGTGCCCGTGTGGAGGCAGCCCTACACGCTCGCGGAGATCCAGCAGCTATTCGGGGAGGCTCGAGCGTCTTGGAACGGACGGCCGGCCCGGCGCGCCGTCGAGTTCTACGCTGCGACCAGGACGCTTGGTGTGGCGCGAGGTATCGACGAGTTCGTCCGTTATGGGCTGCAGCGTCGCAACGGGCTGGCCTTCGCTGCTGTTCCCATCGACCGCGTCGATGTTCTCGCGAAGCCTGCGGTACGGCTGCTGGCTCAGGTGCAGGACTGGGTGAGCCGCGCTGGTTCGGCGGATCAGTCCGCAGCTGTCCACCGGGCTCACCGGAGGTTTGAGCAGGCCCAACTCGCATACGCGCGGAACGCTAGCTTTACCGACTTGCGCGACCTGCTGGCTGCACTCACTGCGCTCGAACAGGCAATCGGCCAGAGCGGGCGGGCCCGCGACAAGGTACCGGTACGGCGTACGCCCAAGGCCGACCGGTTCCTGGCCGAGTTCGTCGAGAGGTCATCGACCGCCGAGTTGCGGATCGCGGTGGGCATCGCATCGTGCGCGACCCGCTCTGCGACCGGACCAGGCCGTAGCATGCGACAGATCCTGTTGCCGAT
>JBOHCP010000058.1:0-13507 GCA_050698875.1 Streptosporangiaceae bacterium
CGTCAGGGTGCAGCGGGCGGCTGCGGTTAGCCTCCGCCACGACCTCGGCAGAATCCGCTCCGGCGGCGTGCGTGGCCAGGCTCGCGGCGAGCGCGCTGCCCGCGGCGGCGCGAGCCGCGAGCGCCGCCAGCAGCCCGTGACACGTCCTGCGGTCGAGTAGACCAGCAGTCCGTCATGCGTCCAGACTACGGGCGCCCGTCAGCGCCGGGCGGCAGCTAGTCGCGGCTGGACGGTCACTCCGCCGGGAACACACGGGAGCCGTCGTCCGGTCCGGCCGACGACGCAACGGGCTGAGTAACCCGCCTCGGCTCGGGCACCGCGAACTCCTCGACCAGTCCCGCGGCGAGCTGCCCGTCCTCCGGCTCCGTCTGCTGTCCGTCCGCCGGCTCCGTCTGCTGCCCGGACCGGTGTCGGTGCACCCGCGCGGCTACCGGCGCGCCCGGTCTGGCAGCCAGCCGCAGCAGCGGCGTGCCCTCGACGCCCACCAGCAGGAAGACCAGGGCAATGAGCAGGAGCAGCACCGTCCCGGCCTGATTCGAGGACGCGAAGACTGCGTATCCCCCGGCGCCTCCGGCGATGACGCCTATGCCGAAGGCGACCTGCCGCTCACGTCGCGTCAACAGCGGCACCGACGGCTGGCCCTCGTCAGCCTCTCGGCCGTCTCGATGATTCATGGAGTTCATCCTGAGCATCTGTCTCCTGCCTTCCACCCACGGTTGCACACCGGCGCGCTGCCGCGACGAGCGGATCAGGCCGCCGAGGTTATGACTGGCCCGGAGTGCCGGGCGTGGCCCCGCGACTCGCAGCACCCGCGCCAGGACCGGCCGCACATCACCCTCGTCGAGGCGGAAAGCCACGGCGCCGAAGACGATGGCGGCAGACACGGCGGCCAGCGCCGCAGCGCCTGCCTCCGCCAGCTTGCCGCTGACCGGCAGCGCAAGGCTGGCGATGATCCCGACTCCGCCGCCGCCGACCGCAGCCGCCAGCCCCACGAGGGTTGTGCGGCCGACGCCCTGAACGGCTGTCGCGCCGAGGACGCGGCGGGTCACCACGACGAGCGGGACCGCGACGACCGTGAGGCCAATGGTGTTGCCCAGGGCCAGGGCCGCCACCGTCAGGCGGGCGGGCACGATCTGGACCAGCACCAGCTGCGCGAGCACTCCGAGCAAGATGCCGCCCGCCACGGCTGCAGCGGCGATCTTGAGCCGCCCGACCGCGAGCAGCGCGCGCGCCAGGTTCGCGATCACGCCCAGGCCGATCAGGCCGGGCGCAAACAAGGCGAACGCGAGGGTCAGCTGTGACACCTGGTCCTGCTGCCCGGCGAGGACACGGGCCGCGGGCACCATCACCGCGCCCATCAGGGCCACGCCGAGGCATGACGCCAGCACGACCGCTCGCGTCGATCCGGCGCAGGCACGGTCGAACACCGTGCCTCCGCGGGCCGCCAGCACCGGGAAGGCGCTGATCGAGATCGACAGGGCAAGCACCGCGTTCAGGGTATTGAACACCTGCGACCCGTAGCTGAACAGCACCAGCGCGCCGGTCGCACCGCGCCCGTTCGCCAGGGCGATCACCACCACGGCTGAGATCTCGCTCGCGACTATCTCGACGATGCCCACGAGGGCGAGGCCGCCCGCGCGGCGTGCGACGCCGGGCGGTAGCCGGAGCGTGGGCCGCAATCGGAGGCGAAGTCGCCAGATGGGCCAGAGCGCGACCACGACCATGGCGGCCACGCCGAGCGTCGCGCCTGCCGACAGCACGAGCTGGGCCGGCCCGGACAGTCGTCCCAGCGAGACGCCTCTGCCCAGCGGTACGAACGCCAGCAGGGAGGCAATGACGACCATGCTGTTCACCAGCGGTGCCAGCGCGTAGGCGGCGAACCTGCGGTATGCCTGCAGGACGCCGAGCAGCACGACCGACAGCCCGTACAGCAGTGCCTGCGGCGCGAATATGCGCAGCATGCTGGCCGTCGTGGAAACCACGTCGGCGTGCACGCAGTCGGCGCTCGGATTAGTCGGGTTGAGCAGCGCCGCGACCGGGCCGGCGACCGCTACGATGATGATGGTGAGCGGCACGAGGATGAGCAGGCACCAGGTCAGCAGCGCCGAGGTGACGTGACTGACCTGGGCCTTTTCCGCCGGGTCCACGGCAGATCGCGCGGCGGACCGAGCCAGCAGCGGCACCATCACCGTTGACAGCGCGCCACCGAGCACCAGTTCGTAGACCAGGTTGGGCACCTGATTCGCGGTGACGTACGCGGTGCCGAGGCACGTGGCGCCGACGGTCTGGGAGAAAGCCAGCGTGCGGACGAGCCCGAACATGCGGGCGCCAATCGTCAGGACCGCAAGCACGCCAGCGCCGCGGGCTATGCCCGCGGCGTATGACCGCTCGGCGTCTCCCTCGCTCACTGACCCCCCTCAGCGCGCGCTGCAGCCCGCGCTCGTGCGCACGCGCACGATCCGATCGCCACCGCGTGCAGGACAACCACGGCTGCCGGCCAGCCGTCCGAATACAAAGCGGGGGTGGCATACAAGCTAACGCCCTTGCCCATCAGTCCACAGGCGTACCGCCAAACTCTCTAGACGTCATTAAGGGCAATTAATCCCAATCCGCACTGTCGAATTCTTCTGGCGTGTCCCATTACTACGGCAACGCAGTTGGCAAATGGAATCCCAGTGGGCCAGTAGATAAGCCTTCATAATAGTCAGATTGAGGATCTTCTCCCTCAGTCGGCAGGATTACGGCAGCACAGTGGCTGCGAGGAGTGCTCGAACTCGCTGGATAGGTACGTCCGGCTCGGTCGCACCCGATCGTGCGGTCACCCGCGAGACGAGCGCAGGCGCTGGTGCCAGCCGACCGCGGAGGTGTCGGTCAGCGATGCGACCTGGTCGATCACCACGCGCAGCCGGGCGCGGTCGTCGGTGGCCGCGGTGAAGTCTGGCCGGAACAGCGGGTCGAGTGTCCCCGGCGGGCCGGCTGCGATGGCGCCGGCCAGCTCGGCGATGATCTCCCGCTCGCGCGCCTGAGCGGCGAGCACCCCCGGCCGGTTCATCACGTAGTGCGCGGTCACACCCTTGAGCAGCGCGCATTCGAGCCGCTGCTCGCGGGGCACCGTCAGGTCGGCCGAGTACCGGCGAAGCGGCGGGTGCCCGGCCGGCCTCGTGGCCTGCTGCACGGTCGAGCAGAACCGTCCGATCAGCTCGCTGGTCAGGTGCTTGACCGCAGCCAGCGCGTGCAGGCTGCCGTCGAAGTCCGCGGGCCAGC
Source organism: Streptosporangiaceae bacterium (assembly GCA_050698875.1). GTDB lineage: Bacteria > Actinomycetota > Actinomycetes > Streptosporangiales > Streptosporangiaceae > JAJYUU01. The sequence goes on from JBOHCP010000058.1 coordinate 3,265, forward strand.
ACTCCAGCCCCAGCAGCCCGGCGAAGACCTCGTCAAGCTCCGCCTGCGTCGTCAGGCCAGGCGGGCAGTAGGCCTCCAGGGTTAGCAGGCACACGCTGGCGCGGTCCGCGCTGTCGCGCAGCGCTGCCAGCGTGACCAGTCCGGCCTGCAGACCGTCTTCCAGGTCGTGCACGGAGTAGGCGACGTCGTCGGCCCAGTCCATCACCTGGGCCTCCAGGCAGGGACGCTCGGGCGGCGCGCCTGCCCGGATCCAGCCGAACGCCGCGGCGTCCTCGCCGTAGGCGCCGTACTTGCCGGCCGAGCTGGCCGCCTCACCCGGCCCGAGCCACGGGTACTTCAGCGTGGCATCGAGGGTCGCCCTGGTCAGGTTCAGGCCGGCCCCGGGCACCTTCGCCTCGAGGCGAGTGACCAGCCGCAGGCTCTGCGCGTTCCCCTCGAATCCACCGCACCCGGCAGCAAGCTGAGCCAGCGCGGCCTCCCCGTTGTGACCGAACGGCGGGTGGCCGAGGTCGTGGGCGAGGCAGGCGGCGTCGACAAGGTCCGCGTCGCAGCCGAGCGCCGCGCCCAGCTCGCGGCCGATCTGCGCGCACTCCAGCGAGTGGGTCAGCCGGGTGCGCGGGAAATCGCCGGAGCCGACGGCGACGACCTGCGTCTTGGCCGCGAGCCTGCGCAGCGCCGCGCTGTGCAGCACCCGGGCGCGATCCCGCACGAACGGACCGCGGCCGGGCAAGCTCGCGCCGCCGCCGAGCGCGGCAGCCGTGAGCTTGGGCTGCTCGCCCGCCCACCGCGCCACGGCGTGCTCGTCGTACCCGCCGACTCCGGCAGCAGCATCCGGCTCGGCCTGGCGGCCCACCGGCTCCCCCCGCGGTGCTGGCTCGGGGGCACCGCCCCCCGAAACCCCCCGTTGGGTCACCTGCTGTCGCTACCGCCCGTAGTCTCCAGCGCGGCCGCGCGGCCCGCCTCCAGCCGGGCGACCGGCACCCGGAACGGGGAGCAGGACACGTAGTCCAGACCCGCGGCGTGGAAGAAATGCACCGAGTCCGGGTCGCCGCCGTGCTCGCCGCAGACGCCGATCTTCAGGTCCGGCCTGGTCGCCCTGCCTTCCTCGACCGCGATCTTCACCATGCGGCCGATGCCCTCCGCGTCAAGCGTCTCGAACGGCGAGACACCGAACACGCCGAGGTCGATGTACCGGCTGAAGAACGAGCCTTCGACGTCGTCGCGGGAGAATCCCCAGCCCATCTGCGTCAGGTCGTTGGTGCCGAAGGAGAAGAACTCGGCCGCCTGGGCGATCTGCCCGGCCGTCAGCGCGGCCCGCGGCACCTCGATCATGGTGCCGATCAGCGTGTGCACGCTGGTAGCGGTCTCGTCGGCGACCTGGGCCAGCACCTTCTCGGTCTCCTCCCGCGCTGCCTCCAGCTCCTGAACGGCGCCGACCAGCGGGATCATGATCTCCGGCCGCGGGTCGCCGCCGGCCTGCACCCGGTCCGCAGCGGCGTGGGCGATGGCGCGGACCTGCATCGCATACAGCCCGGGCACGACCAGGCCCAGGCGGACGCCGCGCAGGCCGAGCATCGGGTTCTGCTCGTGCAGCCGCCGCACCGCTTCGAGCAGCTTGCGGTCCTGGGCCGTGGCGGCGTCTCCCGCCAGCGCGATCGTGACCGACAGCTCGGTCAGGTCGGGCAGGAACTCATGCAGCGGCGGGTCGAGCAGCCGTATCGTCGTCGGCAGCCCGTCCATCGCCGCGAAGATTTCCACGAAGTCGCCGCGCTGCAACGGCTCAAGCGCGTCAAGGGCAGCCGTGCGGGTCGCGTCGTCGTCAGCAAGGATCAGCCGCTCGACCAGCCGCCGCCGCTCGCCGAGGAACATGTGCTCGGTACGGCAGAGACCGATGCCCGCGGCGCCGAATCGCCGCGCCCTGGCCGAGTCGTCGCCGGTGTCGGAGTTTGCCCGCACCCCTAGCCGGCGGAGCGCGTCCGCGTGCGCCATGATCCGGTGCACGGCCGCGACCAGCTCATCGACAGCGGGATCCAGGTTGCCCTCGAAGTACTCCACCACGGGAGACGCCACCACCGGGACCTCGCCCAGGTAGACGGTGCCGGACGTGCCGTCGATGGAGATCACGTCGCCCTCGGCGACGGTGACGCCGCCCGCCGAGGTGAACTCCCGGGCGCTGAGGTTGACCTCGAGCTCGTCGGCACCGCAGACGCAGGTCTTGCCCATGCCGCGGGCGACCACGGCCGCGTGGCTGGTCTTGCCGCCCCGGCTGGTCAGGATGCCGCGCGCGGCGATCATGCCGTGCAGGTCGTCGGGGTTGGTCTCGCGCCGCACCAGGATGACGTCCTCGCCTCGGCCGGCCCACTCGACGGCGGTCGCGGAGTCGAACACGGCCCTGCCGACGGCTGCGCCAGGCGACGCGCTCACCGCCGTCGTGATCTTGGTGACGTCCGAGCCGGCGTCGAACCTGGGGAACATCAGCTGGGCGAGCTGGCTGCCGCTGACCCTGGTCAGCGCCTCGTCCATGTCGATGAGGCCCTGGTCGACCAGTTGCGTCGCGATCCGGAACGCGGCGGCGGCGGTGCGCTTGCCGATCCGGGTCTGCAGCATCCACAGCTTGCCGCGCTCGATGGTGAACTCGATGTCGCACAGGTCCTTGTAGTGGTTCTCGAGCGTGGCCATGATGTCCATCAACTCGGCGTTGGACTTGCCGTCGATCCGCTCGAGGTCCTGCAGCGGGACGGTGTTGCGGATGCCCGCCACCACGTCTTCGCCCTGGGCGTTCTGCAGGTAGTCGCCGTACACGCCCTGCTGGCCGCTGCCGGGGTCGCGGGTGAACGCCACGCCGGTCCCCGAGTCCATGCCGAGGTTGCCGAACACCATGGCCACGACGTTGACGGCGGTGCCGAGGTCGGCGGGGATTCGCTCCTGGCGCCGGTACAGGATGGCCCGGTCGGCGTTCCAGGAGTTGAACACGGCCATGACGGCCAGGTCCATCTGGTCGCGCGGGTCCTGCGGGAAGTCGCGGCCGGTCTTGGCCTTGACGATGGCCTTGAACGTCTCCACCAGGCCCTGCAGGTCGCCAGCGTCAAGGTCGAGGTCGTTGCGGGTGCCCTTGGCCTGCTTGGCAGCGTCGATGGCCTGCTCGAACTCGTGACCCTCGATGTCGAGGACGGTCTTGCCGAACATCTGGATCAGCCGACGGTAGGAGTCCCACGCGAACCGCTCGCTGCCCGCCTGCTTGGCGAGGCCGTGCACCGACTCATCGGACAGGCCGATGTTGAGGACGGTCTCCATCATGCCCGGCATCGAGAACTTGGCCCCCGACCGGACGCTGACCAGCAGCGGGTCGGCGTGGTCGCCGAGCGTGCGGCCCATCGCGTGCTCCAGTGCCGCCAGGTGCTCGCTGACCTCCGCGCCGAGGCTGTCCGGCACCGAGCCGTGCTCGAGGTAGTACCGGCACGCGTCGGTGGTGATGGTGAAACCGGGGGGAACGGGCAGTCCGAGGTTGGTCATCTCTGCCAGGTTGGCGCCCTTGCCACCGAGCAGGTCCTTCATGTCCTTGTTGCCCTCAGTGAAGTGGTACACGAGCTTCGGCACTGGAACGCACTCCTTGGTTGCCGGTCCCCGGCCTGGCGGCCCTCGGTTCCGAGCCTATCGAGCCCGCGACCCGGCCGGAGCGACGGTCGCCTGACCAGCGGTGAACCCCGGCATACCGACGCCCCGACCCGCCCGCGCCCGCGCCTTCCGCTGCACGCACATTCGCCCGCTGGCGAGTGCTGGCAGCAGGGCGCCGCGGCCGGCTGGCCGAGCGGGGCCGGCCCGGCCGACAATGACTGCCATGACAGAGCACATGGTCATCGGATTGGTCAACCCCGGCGAGTTGGGCGCGGCCGTCGGGCAGTGCCTGACGGACCGCGGGCTTGAGGTGCTGTGGGCCTCCGACGGGCGCAGCGCCGGGACAGCCGACCGGGCCAAGGCGGCCGGTCTCGCCGACGCCGGCACCGTTCGGGAACTGGCAGCCCGCGCCAGCGTCATCCTCTCGGTCTGCCCGCCGCACGCGGCGGTGGACGTCGCGTGGAGCGTGCACGGCTTCACCGGCGTGTACGTGGACGCCAACGCCATCGCGCCCGGCACCGCGCGGCAGATCGCCGAGCTGATCGCCGCGGGCGGCGGCCGATACGTGGACGGGGGCGTCATCGGCTCGCCGCCGACCGCGCCGGGCGCGGCCCGGCTGTACCTGTCCGGGGCAGACACGCCAGCGGTGCACGCGGTGCACGACCTGTTCGCCGGCACCGCGCTGGAACCGCGACTCGTGGCCGGGGCGGCTACCGGCGCCTCGGCGGTGAAGATGGCCTACGCCGCCTGGACCAAGGGCAGCTCAGCTCTGCTGCTCGGCGCCCGCGCACTGGCGCGGGCGGAGGGTGTCGAGGACGCCCTGCTGGCGGAGTGGGCGCTGTCCCAGCCACGGCTCGCCGACCAGCTCGAGCGATCGGCCAGGGCAGCCGTCACCAAGGGCTGGCGCTGGGTCGGCGAGATGGAGGAAATCGCGCACACCATGGCTGACGCTGGCCTGCCGGACGGCTTCCACCAGGCCGCCGCCGAGATCTACCGCCGCAGTCCTCGATTGCCCGGCTCGGCCGCCGCTGACGCGATCACCGCTGCGGTGATCACCGCGCTGAATTGGGCCGGCTGAGATTGAGGCAAAGACTGAAACGGCACGAGTAAACCAGACACTGGCCCTTTGCGTCTTAGTGTTGCCCGATACACAATGCCTTTCGCGACCTGTCGTGCTCGCACGACAGGGAGGGGTCGCAAGCGTGGCAGCGTTCCTGGACGTCCTGTTAGTCCTAGTGTTCATCGTTATCCCGGCCACCGGACTGTGCCTGCAAGCCATTCCGCAACGCCTCAGCAACGTTACGTTCCATGACACCGATTCGGCGCACGCCTGGGTGATCGTCAGACAGTACGCCGAGGGTACCTTCGAGCAGCGCTTTGGTTATCCAACCGGCTACTTCTACGCCGACGAGAAGCGATCGGAGCGCCCGACGCGGGTGCTGATGCGCGAGGCGCAGCCGGCCGGCGCCATCACTGACGGCTGCTCCCTGCAGATCAGCGCGCTCAGCATGAGCGGTTTCGATGCGGGCTGCCTTCCTGGTTGCATGCTGTTTTTCGCCACCGTGACGGTAGGCGCGCCGTTCCTGCTGGTCTCGTTCTTCGACCGGTTCTTCCGCCTCCTGCTGCGATCGAGGGTGGACGTTCATCTTCGGGCGGACGGCCCGGACACCATCGCGGACTTCGCGTTTTACGGGCCCGGCGGCTACGCGCTGCGCCGCCGGTACGGCCAGGTCTTCGAGGCGCCAGAGCTGCCGGCCGGACTCGGCCTCGCGACCGCAACCCCCGCGGCTGCGCCGGCCGTCGGACGGCACCGTGCCTGAGCCTGAACTGGCGGTGGCTCACGAGCCGGAGCCGACCGCCGTGGCGGAGCCGACCGCCGTGGCGGAGCCGACCGCCGAACTGCGGCGGCTCCGCGAGGCGCAGGAGTTGCTGCGCCAGGACTTTGAACGGCTGGCGGCGAACCTGCGCCCGCTGCTGACGGAGCAGTACCGCGCCACCGAGGCTCGGGTGCGCGCGCTGGAGGTCGTGATCCGAAACCGACGCGAACGCCCGCTTATCGTGCTGCTCGCGAACCTCCTCTCTGACGTCCGGCGGCTGGAATCGGCCAGCGATGTCCGGGCGCACGTGCAGGAGACGATCACGAGCGCGCTGACCAGCTCGGGCTATGAAGAGACCGGGACGCCAGGAGAGCCGTTCGATCCGGCCCGGCACGAGCCGATGTCGGGGTCACTGGGGATCGCCGGAATCGTGGCCCGAGTTCACTGCCGTGGGCTGGAATGCCAGGGCGACGTGATTCTCAAGGCCAAGGTCGACGTGGAGCCTGCACCGCTCTGCGGCACCGAGCAAGGGGACTGTGACGATGGGTAGTGCTCAGCATGTCGTGGGCATTGACCTGGGCACGACGAACTCGGTCGTGGCCTTTGTTGATGACGCAGGGGACGCGCACGCCATTGCCGGCCGGGATGGCGAGCGCATCGTGCCTTCCGTCGTCTGGTTCCCTGCCGACGACGAATCCCGGGTCGAGGTCGGCGACCTCGCCAGAGGGCAGTCGGTGATCGATCCGGACCACGTTGCCATGCTCTTCAAGCGGGGCATGGGCAGCGCTACGTTCCTGGACTCCAAGAAGCCGTTCGTCGTGCGCGGCAGGGAATGGCGCCCGGAAGAGCTATCGAGCCTGGTGCTGAAGAAGATGGTGCAGATCGCGTCCGACCACCTCCAGCACGAGGTGACGGACGTCGTGATCACCGTACCCGCGTACTTCGGCGAGGCGGAGCGGTCGGCCACGAGGCAGGCGGGCGAGATGCTCGGCTTGACGGTGCACGCGCTGCCGGCCGAGCCGATGGCCGCGGCGGTAGCCCACGGCCTCGACGCCAACACCGACTCCCGCCGGTTCCTGGTCTTCGATCTCGGCGGCGGCACCTTCGACGTCACCATCCTGGAGCGGCACGTGGACGGCCAGCTGGCTGCCGTGTCTCACCATGGCGACCGCAGGCTGGGCGGTGCCGACTTCGACCGCCTGATCGTCGCGCGGATGTCCGACATGGCCATCCGGGAGCACGGTGTCTCGCTGGACTCCGATGCGGTCGACCTGGCCGATGCCTACATGAAGGCCGAGCACCTCAAGAAAGAGCTCAGCACGAGGGACCGATCGCAGGCGACACTGATCGCCGGCGGCAAGCGGATGACGTTCGTGCTGACGAGGGACGAGTTCACCGCGATGCTCGCACAGCACCTGGAGAACGTCGAGCTCGCGGTCGAGACGTGCCTGGACAACGTGGATATGCGCGCTGGCGATGTTGACGCCGTGCTCATGGTCGGCGGCAGCTCACGAATCCCCGCGTTCCAGGACCTGCTGCGCCGCTACTTCGCCAAGGAACCGCAGTACTCGCGGAACCTAGACGAAGACGTGGCCAGGGGAGCCGCGCTGATCGGCGCACTCAAGACCGGCACCGCGCCGCAGGCAAGCCCGCTTGCGTCGCTGCCCGCTCCGGTCGACCGGTCCTCCCATGCCATCGGCGTAGTGGCGCTCGACGACAACCGCCAGCACGTCAACATGGTCGTCCTGCCAGCGAACTCCCCCATCCCGACCGACCCGCCGTTCGAGCAGACGTTCGGGGTCGCGGAGGAGGGACAGGACAAGATCGAGCTGATCGTGAACGAGGGCGACGACACCAATCTGAGGTTCGTAGATCGGCTTGGCAGCGCGAGCGGCAATCTCGGTGAGCCCAAGCCCAAGGGCTACCCGATCATCGTGAAGATGGCACTGGACCAGGACGGCATCTTGCGGGCGACGGCCCACGACGGAGTGACCGGGGCACTTGTGACAGAGGTGAAGGTGCATCGCGACGGGGCCATGACCGACCGGCAGAAGGCCGAGGCAACCGCCGCGCTCGATGACGTGATGGTGATCTGAGATGACGACGGCGACCGAGCTTGACTGGATGAACGCGACCGACTTCGCCCCGGTCCCCACCCCCAAGGATCTCGAGGAGTTCTTCGGGATCCCTCCGTCGCCGCCAGACGCGCTGACCGTCAACATCAGGGAGAAGCGCAAGTACTGGAAGAAGAAGCAGCAGAAGGCCCGCTCCGACGAGGCGCTGACCTTCGCCGGCGCGGTCCTGCAGGCGATCGCCGACGCCGAGGACGCACTGACCCGCGGGGCACCCGCGACCGGTGGCGGCGACAGCCAGTTTGACCAAGGTGCCCCTGACCGGGTCCCGCTCACGGTCGACGACGTGCTGCGCGAGCTCGAGCGGCTGCTGTTCCGGGGCCGTTACCGGGACGCGCTCGATCGCGTCGGGCGCTACGACGAGCGCTGGGGCCAGTACCCGAAGTTCGTGGACATGCGCTCCGTGGTCATCCTCGAGGCGGCCAAGAATCTGCCCGGCGTCGTGGTGCACCCCGACATCCTCCAGTCCGCCATCGTCGGCCAGCGCCAGGTCATCAACCAGATCGGCCCGACCGAGGCACGGTACCTCACGCTCATCGAGTTGCTCGAGGTAGCAGGCCGAGCCGACGAGATCCCCGCGATCTTCGCCGACGCCGACCGACGGCTCCGGCACATCTCCGCCTCATTCCGGGTTCGGGAGCTTGAGGTCAGGTTCCGGAAGGAGCCGTGGCTGACGGTCCTGCGCTCCGGCGTTGAGCTCACCCGCCAGTCGCCAGGCGATCGCGCCCTGCGTAGCGAGCTCGTCCAGATGATCATTGGCCGGGCAACGTCAGACCTGCTACCGCTCAACTCCGCAGCGGCGGTCGCGGAATACCAGCTGGTGGTTGGCACGGCCGCGTGGATCGCGAACGGAGTGCCCGAGGCCGAGGAGTTCGTGCGGGTCCACCGGATGTGGGCCACGAACGCAGACCAGCCTGTCTTCGGCGGCAACTGGCAATGGCGCGCGTTCTTCGGTCTCATCAGCCTGTTCATCCTGCTGCCCTGGATCAATCAGTCGACCGCCAAGCCGGCCTGGCAGGTGCTCCTGAACGGCCCGGCTCAGCTAGACCCGAAAGCGCGCAAGAGCGCGATCTTGTCCCAGAACCGGGCCTGGTACATGGTCACGCGCAACATGTACATCGAGCCGGTTCACGAGAGGTGCAAGCTGCCCTGGCAGCAGCGGCCCGGTGAGTGGCCGGAAGTCGACATCTCCAAGCTGTTCAACTTCTGAGAGGACGACTGGTGCACGCTCCGCCCCCGCCCCTGCCCAATCTCGATCCGGTGAGCCAGACAGCCGTGGTGCGGCAGGCCACGCCCGAAGAAGTCGCGTGGTCCACGCGCAAGACCGACGTCGCACGCAGTGCCGCCGAGTTCTACGACAAGATGGAGAAGGCGGCGGAAGCGTTGGTCAAGGACCACGAGGCGCGCCAGCGCAGCTCGACGCAGATCGACGAGGCGACCCGGATGCAGAGCGATGAGGCTCGCCAGCCCGTCCTCGACGAGCGGGTCACGCGCCGCCGACCGCAGCGCAGACGTCGCAGGTAACGGGCGTGCCAGCGGGCTGGGGCAAGATGGCCTGGGGAGCCGCGAAGGCCTACGGGCGGACGTCACGGGCGATGTCGCAGTCCGTGCAGGCCGCGTACGAGCGGGCATCGGTGGAAAACCTGCCACGCAAGGTCCGCAACCGCGGGTACCTGGCGCCGGGCGATCCAGTGCCGCCGCCGGGAACGGACCTGCTCGATTACTCGGGCCTTGCTCCGCCGACAGCCGTCAGGAGCGCGTCGCTGCGCTCGGGCGGCGTCACCCTGGCGGCGGCGGTGGACCTGGACCAGGGGATACCGTTCGCGGCCTACCAGCTTCCACTGGAGCGCTTCTTCCAGCACGTCGCCGTCGTGGCGCCGCCCGGCAGCGGCAAGACCTACGGGATCATCGCGCCGCTCGCGGTCAGGCTGCTGCGCGCCGGCGCGACGGTAGTCGTCCTGGACGTCACCGGTGACCTTGTCAACGCGATCAGGGACTTCAGCACCGGGTCGTCCACCGGGCTTACCGTTCCGTTCTTCCACTGGTCGACCGACCCTGCCCGCGGACGGCATAACTGGAATCCGCTGGCCGAGCTGGACGCGGACGATCTCACGGCCGTCGAGGGACTGCGCTCGAGCATCCTCGGCGAGCAGCCGGCCGATCCTCGGCATCGCTACTTTTTCGACCGCGAGCTGCGGATCCTCGGCGCCCTCATCCGCCTGCTGCTCGCCGAAGCGAGCGCGCCCACTCTCGTCGACCTGATCGCGCTGGCGGTGAACAGAGACGTCCTGCGCAAGCGCCTGGTTAACCCGCGGCATTCGAGCCTGCTGCTGGAGCTCCAGGACTTCCTCAGCGCGGACGACGCTGAGGCCATGCAGATGATCGGCGAGACTCAGACCCGGCTGGCGCCGTTCGTCGCACCTGGTGTGCGCGACCGCGTCAGCCGGTCAGACTTCGCGCTCGCCGACGTCGTGAGCCGCCCCAGCCTGCTGGTCGTCGGGGCCGAGCTGTATCTGCGTCAGCGCGGCGAGATCGCCGCCTCGCTGCTCGTCAACCGGCTGTCTGCCGAGCTCGCCACGCGCTACGGGGCGAGCTCCGGCGTACCGGTGGTGCTCCTGCTGGATGAGGCGCCTGTGCTGGCCAGGCGGATCAACCTGCCAGCACTCCTTGCCACCTCGC
>JBOHCP010000059.1:0-13442 GCA_050698875.1 Streptosporangiaceae bacterium
GGCGGCCGCTGCGCACGACGACGCGACGGCCCGGCGCCGGGCCCGGCCCGGGATCCGGCGGCCACCAGCAGGCGCCGGCGGCCGGAGAGCGTGCCCTAACTGAGTCGGAGCAGTCATGACCGTTAGACGTCGACTGTCGCCGCGGTGGTTCCACCGCAGGCGGGAGGTTTGCGCAGTTCGGCGGCCGACAGCCGGATCTGGATGGGACGATGAGGCCGTGAGCTGGAAGCGGGCGGCGCGGCGCGACAGTGCTCGCGTCGACACCGCCCGCTCGGTCATCGATTCCGTGGCGGACGCGATCATCGCGCTCGGCCCGGACCGGCGGGTGACGGTCTGGAATCCCGCCGCCGAGCGGCTGTTCGGCTGGCCGGCTGCCGAGATCGTCGGCAAGGAGCCGTCGTTCGTACCCGAAGAACTGCGGGCCGAGCACAACGCGGTCCTCGAGCGCGTCGCCAGCGGCGGTCAGGTGTCCTTCGCGACGCGCCGGACCTGCAGGGACGGGTCCGTTGTCGACGTGCGGGTCGATGCAAGCAGCATTCCGGACCCGGTCGGGGGCGCGCCGGGCTGGGTCTTCGTCTGTCACCAGACCAGGGATGACGAGGCAGTCCGGCACTACATGGCCGAGCGTGCCCGGCTGGTGCGGCGCCTCGGCGACGTGGTGGCGGACATGAACGCTCAGCTGGACCTGGAGTCGGTGCTTGACCGGATCGCGGCGAGCCTGCGCGAGCTGACGAGGGCCGACGCTGGCGGCTTCGTGCTGATCGAGAAGGACCGGCTGCGGCTGGTGAGCCTGGACGGCCTGCCCGCGGAGCTGCGCGGCCGAACTGCCGACCTGGAGAGCAGCACGGTCGGCCAGCTCATGCGGTCCGGCAAAACCGTGCTGATGGCGACCAGCGACTCCTACGGATTCGACGACCTCATCTGGGCGGCGCTGCCGGGCCTGCACACGATCGCGCTGAGCTTGTCGCACGTGGCCGGACGGCCTTATGGCGCCCTGTATGCGCTGTACAGCGGGCGCCGGGTCGGCCATGTCGAGCTAGAACTGCTCGAGCTGCTCGCGGGGCACGCCAGTGTCGCACTGTCGAATGTGACCGCGTTTGAGGAGGTGGTGCGCCAGCGCGCGCACGAGCGGGCGGTCATCGACGCCAGCGCCGACGGCATCGCCGTGCTGGACGCTGACGGCCTGGTGCGACAGTGGAACCCGGCCGCCCACCGGCTGACGGGCCTGGCGGCGGAGCTGGCGACCGGCCGCCAGCCGCCGTTCCCGCTGCCGGAGCCCGGCGGCAAGCTGACGCACCGACTGCCGAATGGCCGCTGGATCGACCTGCTCTGCACCGGTCTGTCCGGCCGCGGCGAGCGGGTGCTGGATTTCCGCGACATCACGGCGGCGAAGGAGCTCGAGGAGGCGAAGGACCTTTTCCTGGCGACCACGAGCCACGAGCTGCGCACGCCGATCACAGTGGTGCAAGGGTTCGCCAGCACGCTGGCGAGCCGCTGGGACAAGCTGGCGGACGCCGACCGGCGGTCGGCCGTCCAGACGATAGCCGAACGGGCCGGCGCGCTGGCCCGGCTGGTGGAGCAGCTGCTACTAGGCTCGCGCGCCGGGGCCGAGCAACTGCAGGTCAGCAACGGCGCGTTCGACCTGGCCGGGCTGCTCCGCGGCGCGGTGGCGGCGTTCCGGCCATTGTCGGAGCGGCACACGCTGGACGTCGACATACCCGACGACCTGCCGGAGGCGAATGGCGACGCCCTGGCGACCGACATCATCATCGGCCAGCTGCTAGAGAACGCGTTCAAGTACTCGCCGGATGGCGGTGCCGTCACGGTGCGGGCCCGGACCAGCGGCAGCGCCATCGAGGTCGCCGTGTCGGACGACGGAGTCGGCATCGCGCCGGCGGACCGCGAGCGGGTCTTCGAGCGATTCGTTCAGGGCGAGGCGGGTGACCGGCGCCGGTTCGGTGGCATCGGGCTCGGGCTCTACATCGTCCGGCAGCTGGCCAAGGCGCAGGACGGCGAGGTCACAGCTGAGGGCCGCGATGGCGGGGGGACTGTCGTGCGGCTCGTTCTTCGCCGTGCGAACCGCGATGCCGCCTGCCCCGCAGCGGCCGTCGCCGAGACGCCGGGTGCCTGACCTGAGCGCCGGCTGCATGGGGCCGCGTCAGGTCACGAACTGGCGGCCGTGCCGACCTCGGCTCTGATCCGCCGCCGGGTAACCGGGTCGCGCAGAACTGGGTCCCCGCCTGAGGCCGCGATGTAGCGGTCGACGACGCTGATCACATCCTCGCCCTCTTCCACGATCTTGCCGCGCTCCAGCCAGACGATCCGGTTGCAGGTGAGCTCGACCTCCTCGAGGTTGTGTGCCACCAGGAAGACCGTGCCAGCCTGTGCTCGCAGCTCCTGGATCCGGGCGTAGCTCTTGACCCGGAACTCCGCGTCGCCCGTGGCCAGCGCCTCGTCGATGAGCAGCACCTCATGGCTCTTGGCCGCGGCGATCGCGAACCGCAGCCGTGAGCCCATGCCGGAGGAGTAGGTCTTCATGGCCAGGTCGATGAAGTCGCCGACGCCGGAGAAGTCGACGATGCTCTGGAATCTCGCCTTGGTCTCCTGCTTGGACATGCCCATGGCCAGGCAGCCGAGGATCACGTTGCGCTCTCCGGTCAGGTCCTCGAGCAGTGCCGCGTTGACGCCAAGCAGCGCCGCTCCGCCGGTGGTGTAGACGTTGCCCTGCTCGGCCGGCAGCAGGCCAGCGATCGCGCGCAGCAGCGTGGACTTGCCCGAGCCATTGCGCCCGATCACGCCCACGGCATCACCGCGGTTCGCCACAAACGACAGACCGCGCAGGGCGTGCACCTCGCGGATCGACGCGCGCCGGCGGCGCTCGAGGATACGCAGCAGCGAGGCAGCGGCGGTGCCCCGGTCCGCGCCCCGGCCGTAGACCTTGTACACCACGTGCAGGTCGTCGACCACCACCATCGGGTCAGCCACGGCCATACTCCGTCTCGGCCCACCAGAAGAAGAAGAAGCCCACGACCAGCGCGAGCACCGCCCAGCCCACCGCGTAGTACCAGAAGTGGGCCGGGTTCGCGCCCACGGCGTGGCAGTACGCGCTGTCGTACCGCAGGTGCTTAGCTGCGTCCGACTTCTGGCCGACGGTCTGCCATAGCGTGCACAGCCTCGCGTTGTAGGGCTTGCTGCCCTGCGCGCTCTCCCGCTGGCTGGCCATCAGCGCGTTGCGGGTTAGCGTGATGTAGAGCGCCGCGGGGTTGAGCTGCAGCGCCGCGATGACCTTGTTGCTGGTGCTGAAGCTTAGCGAGGCGATGCTCGGGCCCAGCGAGGCGATGCTGAAGATGACACCGGACATGTAGAGCCAGGTCCGTGTCAGGAACGGCAGCAGCTGGCTGACGTCGTTGATCTGCGCGCCTAGCCGGGACACGGCCAGCCCGCAGCCGACGTTGAACAGCGTCTGCAGTGCCAGCGCCGGGATGGCGAGCAGCCAGTGCCAGCTCAGCGGCTCGCCGGTGGCCACCAGGATGGGCACGAGAACCGCCATCGACAGGAGCATCTGCTGCAGTTCTATGACGACGTAGCCCACCGGCAGCGCGGCCCGCGGGAACTGCAGCGCCCGGATAAGGTCCAGGTTCTGCGTCATCACGGTCGACGTCGAGATGAACGTCCGCTGGGTGAAGTTGAAGACGAAGATGCCGGTTACCACGAAGCCCAGGTAGTTAGGGACGCCACGGCTGATGTGCAGGAGCTCGCCAAAGATCAGCCAGTAGACCCCGGCGTTCAGCAGCGGGGTCAGCACCTGCCAGAGCTGGCCGAGCTTGGCCTCGGTGTAGAGGGCGATATTGCGAGCGGTGGCGAACGCGAGGACGAAGTGCCGCCGCTGCCACAACTGCCCCAGGTAACTGGGTACCGGCGGGCGCATCGCGCTCGGCCGCAGCCCGTATCGCCTGGCGAGGTCCGCCAGCGATTCCCGGCTGCCGGCCGTGGTCATCGGGACGTCACCGGACGGGAGCTGGCCAGGACCCGTGACGCGGCCCGGATCGGGCCCGCGCAGCGGCGTCTTCTGGTTCGTCACGCTGTCCCTCTGCCGGAGGATGAGTTGTGCGGGGCAACTGTCACGCCCGCGACTGTACCATCACCACGGTTGTGCGGTACAACTGTTGCTATGGACAACGTCCTGCCCGAGGATGCCGAGCTGGAAGTCCTCGTTACCCGGCTTCTGCGGATGGTATCGCCCGCGGCCACCGCCAACGGCGGCGTGCTGGCGAACCAGTCCGAGCCGGCATCCGAAGGGCGCAGGAACGCCGGTCCTAGCGGGCCCCGGCCGGCCGAGACCGGCCAAAGCAGCACTGCTGAGCCGGTCATGCCCGCCCGGGCTGACGGCAATCTAGCGAGGCCGCCGGTCTCCGCCTCCGAGGCGCGGGCGCTGATCGAGCTCGCTTCCGCCCGCGGCATCGCCCAGGGCGAGCTGGCCACCGTGCTGGGCCTGGACAAGAGCACCGTGAGCAGACTCGCGGCGAGCCTGGAGCGCAAGGGCTGGCTCCGGCGTGGCCGGGACGAGGACAACCAGCGATATGTCCGGCTCTACCTCACGCCCCAGGGCGCCGACGTGGCCGCGCGAGTATGGCAGACCTGGCTATCGCGACAGGCCCGGATTATGGCTGGCCTGTCCGCCGACGAGCGTGCCGGGCTGACGGCGGGCCTGCGCGGGCTGATCCGCGGCCTGGCCGCCGAGGGTCTGCTTGGCGAGCCCGCCGGGGGCCGCAGCTAGCCGCTGCGCCGGTTTCCGGTTGCGCAGGGCCGGGCATCTCCGCCGCATCGGGCCACACATCCTGACCCAGGGGCCCGACACGGCCTGCGCGGGGAGGTGAGGGCGGCGGGGACGGTACTCCTGCCCTGGGCACCGGCGAGCGTCGCGGTCGCCCGTAAGCGGCTTGCCGCGGACCTGAGCGCAGCCGGGATCTTCGACGCCGCCGTCGGCGATGCCGTTCTCGTCGTCAGCGAGTTGCTGAGCAACGCCATCCGGCACGCCAGGCCGCTGCCGGGCGCCAACGTGCAGGTCGCATGGGCGGTTGACCAGGGCGCCGTCGAGGTCGCGGTCAGCGACGGTGGCGCGCCGACCACACCGGTGTGCGCACACGCCACGGTGTCCTCGCTCGGCGGTCGTGGCCTGGACATCGTCGAGTACCTGGCCAGAAGGTGGGGCGTCAGGTCCGACGACTCCGGACAGACCGTCTGGGCCGTGCTGGCCGCGCCGGCCGCCTGGCAGCGAAGTGCACAGCCGGCGTCCGCAGCGGGGCGCCACTGACTGCGAGCAGGCGTAACCCCGCGCACTGGCGGCAATACCTTCCAGCAGCGGAGCAGCCAGCCCGGCGAGGGACCTGCGGTATCGCGTGGTTGTGACGGCAGGGGGTATTGGTGACTGAGATCCAGGGTGCCGACAGCGAGATCGGCCGTCTCAACGCGGTACTGGTGCACCGACCGGGCCCGGAGCTCCAGCGAATGACCCCGCAGCACGCCGGCAGGCTGCTGTTCGGGACGCTGCCGTGGGTCAGTAAGGCGCGCGAGGAGCACGACATCCTCTGCGAGCAGCTCCGCAACCAGGGCGTGCGGGTGCTGTACTTCACCGCGCTGCTGCAAGACACACTGGAGTACCAGGGGGCCAGGGACGAGGCGGTGCGGCTGGCGGTCGCCGACACCCGCCTCGGCGACGAGCTGAGGACGCAGCTTCGCGCTTACCTGGAGAATCTGGACTCCGAGCAGCTCGCCCGTGTCCTGATCGCGGGCCTGACCCCGGAGGAGCTCAGGCTCGGGCACGGCGTGGTGTTCGAACTGCTCGACCGGCACGATTTCGTCCTCGACCCGCTGCCGAACCTGGTCTTCACGAGGGACTCAAGTTTCTGGGTCGGCGACCGGGTGGGGGTAGCCAGCCTTGGCCAGGACCGGCGCCGGGAAACCGACCTGATCGGAGTCGTCTACCGCCATCACCCCCGGTTCGCCCAGACGAGGTGGCTTTACCAGCCCGATCTGGAGAACGTCGACGGGGGCGACGTGCTGCTCCTCGGGCCAGGCGTGGTCGCTGTTGGGGTTGGCCAGCGGACGACTCCCGCCGGAACGGAGCGGCTCGCACGGCGGCTCTTCGGGGCCGGGCTCGCGCACACGATTCTGGCGGTGCCGATCGGCCGACAGCGCGGTTCGGGCCTCGGTGGGCCGTTGGCCGCCGATGGCGCTGGTCATCTCGACACCATCTGCACGGTTATCGACCGCGACGCGCTGCTCATGCACCCGGCGGCCGCCTACACGCTGACCGCACACACGATCTCGCCGCGGCAAGACGGCATGCGGGTATCGAGGCCGCAGCCGTTCCTGGAAGCGGCGGCGCAGGCGATGGGCATCCACCGGGTGCACGTGATCGACTCGGGCACGGAGCCGGTCTCTGGCCCGGCCGGACGGTGGGACAACGGCAGCAACGTGCTGGCTCTTCGATGCAGCGTCGTGGTGAGCCACGAGCGGAACTCGGACACAAACGCGCGCCTCGAGGCCGCCGGCGTCCGCGTGATCCGGGTACCGAGCAGCGAGCTGGGTAGCATCCGCGGCGGTCCCCGGTGCATGACGTGCAGTATCAGCCGGGAACCGACGGCGCGCCGGGCCCTACCAGGTCCGGAGCCAGCCGTGCGATCGTCCGGCCAGGCCAGGGCTCCCATCCCGGTGGCTGCCGCCGGCATCTCCGTGCCTGGCTCGCGCGAGGCTACCTACTCGGGCGGGGTTGCGGCGATACAGACCGGGTCGGACGCATCGGCGATGCGCCGGGCCGGTCACGGGCGCGTCAGCCCGGCTTCGGACCCAGCCCGGCCAGGGGCCGGTGTCGACCCGGCTCAGTAACGCCGGGCCGACCGGCCGGCCGACCGACGGCGCGCCCGGACGCCGCCAAGCAGGAGGCCTGCCACGACCACGATCAGCGCGACCAGGGCGAGCCAGACCAGCGTCCTGACGACTGCCGCGGCCACGAACACGATGAAGATCGCGGCCACGATCAGCAGCACGATGCGAAGCATGCTTCTACGCTACGTCCGGCCGCGACGGCCCGGCGAGCCGCGTCTGGCAGTGGCTCGCAGTGGCCAGCTCCGGGCCAGCTCCGGCGCGGATGACCAGGTGCCGGCCCCAGGATCACGGTTCCGGCTAAATGGGTTCTAGCCGGTCTTGCGGAGATGCCCATCTAGCCGGCCCGATCGCCCACCCGGTAGTCTGCGGCACGTGGAGCTAAAGGTCACGACCAGGTCGCAGGGTGATCACACCATCGTCTCCGTGCTGGGTGAGATCGATCTCTACACCGCGCCCAGGCTGCAATCCGAGCTGATGACCGCGCTGAGCGCCAGCCCTGCGCGGCTGATCGTCGACATGTCTGGCGTGGAGTTCTGCGACTCGACCGGCATCAACGTGCTCCTGGCCGCGCATCGGCAGGCCCGTGAGCGGGGCGGCGAGCTGCAACTCGCCGGGCCCGGCTCGGCGACGAGGAAGGTGCTGCAGGTGACCGGCCTCGAGTCGGTCTTTACCGTGCTCGACCGCCCGGCAGAGGTGACCGGGCAGTAGCGCCTTCGGCAACCCGGCGGGCCGCGAGTGCCGCACTAGAATTTGTTGCCATGTCCCGAGGCGACGTCGCTGTCATCATTCCGGCCTGGAACGAGGCCGATCGGATCACCGCCACCGTGCAGGCGGCCGCCAAGCTGGCCGGGGCCGACATCCTGGTGGTCGTCGACGATGGTTCGACGGACGACACGGCAGCCCTTGCCGCGGCCGCGGGTGCCGCCGTCGTGCGGCACGCGCGAAATCGCGGCAAGGCTGCCTCGATGGAGACCGGTGCCGAGGCAGTCAGGCTCATCGAGCGGGTCGATGCCGAGGCTGCCGAGTCCGGCGGCGCCAGGGAGCGGCATCTGCTATTTCTCGATGCCGACCTGGCCGACAGCGCGGCCGACGCAGGTCCGCTGGTCGATCCGGTTCGCGCAGGCGCGGCGGACATGACCATCGCGATCTTCGCAACTCGGATACGCAAGGGTGGCTTCGGCATTGTCGTCGCTACCGCCGGTGCGGGTACCGATCGGGCCATCGGCTGGCGGCCGGTCCAGCCCCTCAACGGCATGCGCTGCCTGACCCGAGGCTCGTTCACCGCTGCGCTTCCGCTCGCGCCCGGCTGGGGGGCAGAGACCGGCATGACGATCGACCTGGCCCGCAAGGGGATGCGGATCACCGAGGTGGAGGTGCCGCTGTCGCACCGGGCGACCGGCAACGACTGGCGGGCACAGCTGCACCGGCTGCATCAGCTCGTCGACGTCACCAGGGCGCTGCTTGTCAGGGAACCGGCGGCGCTGCGACTGCGCAGCTGGCCGCGCACTCGGCTGACCCGGCCGACCGGCGGTGAGGGGCGCGGGCGGCAGTGATGGGATCCTGAAGCGGTGACGTACCGGTACTCCTACCTAGGCCCGCCCGGCACGTTCACCGAGGCCGCGGTGCGAGAGCTCGATGGCGGCCAGCGGGCGGATGCCCTGTCGTGCCCGTCGATTCAGGCCACGCTGGACGCTGTCCGATCCGGCGCGGCCGAGCTCGGCGTCGTGCCGATCGAAAGCTCGGTGGAGGGCGCCGTCACCGCGACCCTCGACGAGCTCGCGGTCGGCACCGAGCTGGTGATTCGGGCCGAAGTGCTCGTGCCCGTGGAGTTCGCGCTGCTGGCGAGGCCAGGCACCAGGCTTGAGGACGTTCTGGTGGTTGGCGGTCACCCGGTGGCACAGCCGCAGTGTCGGCAGTGGCTCGCGGCCAACCTCCCGCGGGCGAGCTTCCGGCCAGCCGCGTCCAACTCGGACGCGGCGATGCAGGTGGCAGAGGGCCAGCTCGACGCCGCCCTGGCGGGCGCCTTCGCGGCGGAGCTGTACGGCCTCGGGGCACTGGCGACCGGCGTGCACGACCGCGACGACGCCGTGACGAAGTTCGTCGCGGTGCGGCTACCGGGGCCGCAGCCCGCGCGGACCGGCGCGGACAAGACGTCGGTGGTGGCGTTCCTGGCAGACGATCATCCCGGCGCGCTGATGGACATCCTCGGGCAGTTCGCGTTCCGGGGAGTCAACCTGACCCGGATCGAGTCCCGGCCGACTGGTGATGGCATCGGCCGGTACTGCTTCTTCATCGACTGTGAGGGGCATGTCAGCCAGGCCAGGGTCGGCGAGGCACTGATGGGCCTGCGCCGGGTCTGCAGCGCGGTCCGCTTCCTGGGCAGCTATCCCCGGGCAAGGCCGGTCGGCGACAGCGGTCTGACCTCGGCCGGCCCGGCCAGCGCGGACGACAAGTCGGATGCAGAGTTCGTCGACGCGGCCGACTGGCTGGCCAGGATCAGATCCGGTCAGCAGTAGCCAGGCGTCACAGGTACGGGCCCGCAGAGCGCTGACGCTGCGCGTCCTCGCCCTCGCCCGGCTGCTGGGACATCCCGGCCGGCAACGCCCTGCGCATCTGCTCCAGCTGTGCCCTGGCGGCCATCTGCTGCGCGAACAGGGTGGTCTGAATGCCGTGGAACAGGCCCTCCAGCCAGCCCACGAGCTGGGCCTGGGCGACCCGGATCTCGGCCTCGCTCGGCACCTCGTCGTGCGCAAAGGGCAGCGAAAGCCGCTCCAGCTCATCGACGAGCTCAGGCGCAAGTCCGTCCTCCAGCTCCTTGATCGAGCTGGCGTGGATCTCTTTGAGTCGGACGCGGCTTTTCTCGTCCAGCGGTGCGGCCCTGACCTCCTCGAGCAGCTGCCGGATCATGTTGCCGACCCGCATGACCTTGGCCGGTTGCTCGATCATCTCGGTGACCGGGCGCTCGCGCGCTTCTGTCATGTCGGATTCCGTTGCCACGCCGTCGGCGCCGACGACGACGATGCGGGGGGTGTCACGGATCTCACCGCTCGGCTCGCTCATGCTGCCTAGTCTGCCGGCGCTGCGCCGCCGGCACAAAACCGGGGGTCGGCTGGAGCGGCCAGCGCGGCAACCGTCACCGCGGACCTGATCACCGGAGGGTGTGCTGTCCAGCGGAGGTGTGGGATTCGAACCCACGAGAACACTCGCGCGCCCTAACGCGGATTTCCATGCAGCCCATTCGGCCTCTGGTTGTGATCCCTGACCGGGCTGGTCATCGTCCCGGTATCGTCTCATGCCGGGGATCTGGTCTTGATTCTTCCCCTCGCGCGAATGCCTATCGGAAAGGTTCGTGCTCACGGCCCGCACTGAGGTCACCGACCGGATGCTTATCTTCGGCCAGCGGCATCTGCGGACGATCCTGGCCCAGTACGAGGCCCACTACAACGGACGTCGTCCCCATCGCAGCCGCGAGTTCCACCCACCCCGGCCCGACCACCCTCCCGCCGACCTCGCCCAGGAGCGAATCCAGCGTCGGGCCGTCCTCGGTGGCCTCATCAGCGAATACGAGCGAGCCGCCTAAAAGCCCAGGTCAGTGCCCGGCTTCGCGCAAGCCTGGATGATCCGGAAGCGGTTCGAAACGAAGTAGGCAGCCTGGTCGGCGAAGCCAAGGTTCGCGTTCATGAGACAGAAGGCCCGCAACCTCCCCGCGGTCAGGGCCTGGCGCTCAGCCGGGCGTCTCCGGATCCGGTCGTCTTTGCACAGCACAACCCAGCCCTGCGCAGCGGCGAGTCCTATCCACTCGACATCCTCGGTCTTTTGAGCAGCGGCCTCTCCGTAGACGTCGGCTAGCGTCCGGACAGTCAGGCCGGTTTCGCGCAGCGCCTTCGCTAGCTGGAGCCGGCCGAGGCTGCGGTCGATTAAGAACTCAGGCGGCGCGGCGGCGAGTTGCCGAGCGGATGACCGCTTCGACGGCATCTGTGCTCACTCCGAACTCGAGCGGCGAAAGGCCGAGCTCCCGGAAGCCGCGAAGCATGTGCGCCTCAACGACGCCGATAAACGGCAGGGAAGCAGCCCTGGGGGTTGCGGGCACGATCCTGTGCACGAGGGGAGCCGGGCCCGCCATGCGCCGGGTCCAGTCGCGCAGAGTTGACGTAGGCATGCCGAGATGGCGGGCACCCTCGTCAATCGTGAACAGCGCCACGTTGAAGCGGCGGTCCCTGGTCGCGGCCGTGCCCCCCTCACTCTGCGCCATGGCCACACCATAGCCAGATACCAGGTTGATGCCCAGCACGCGGGCGGCCAGGCACGGACGCCTGGCGGTCCGATAACCGCCGTGTGCTCGTCATCGGGGTGCGGCCATCCCGCAGGCGTGGCAGCCCCAGCCGGGCTGCCCGCAGCGGGCTGAGCGGTCATGACCGCGGGCGCCAGCATCGGCCTGCGTTGTCGACGGCCTGGGCGAGCAACTCGTCCGCAGCGTCGCCGTCGAGCGCATCGCCGTAAGCGTCGAGGATTGCCTCGGCAATGATCGCGCTGGGCCCGCGGCGTGCGGCCACGAGGTGGAGGACGGTTCCGTGCGTGCAGCCGATGCGCTTAGCGGCACCGCGTATCGACCAGCCGCGCGCTAGCCGGGCTTCGCGGAGCGCGTCGGCGAGGTCAACTGTGATGGTCCGGCGCGGCGGGACGCCGACCCAGCGGGGGTTTTCATGACCGCCTGCGCAGCCCGGTCCGGACTGCTGGCCGGTTCTTCCGCGCCGCCTCGTGCCAGCCTGAGAGCAGTGCGGCAGCGCGTGGGTCGGTGGCGGGCACTAGGGGGGCACCCGCCCGGCCGCCCGTGCAGCCATCATCTTGGCCACGGCCGTCGCGGCCTGCCCGGCGGGCGCGGGCTGGGCGGTCGGAGGGGGCTGCCCTGCTTGCGCGGCAGGCGTAGCCGTGCTCGCGACGGGCTGGATCGCGTCGGCCGAGACGACGCCCGGCAGGGTCCCTTCCTGGTCGAACACCGCCTGCATCGGCTCTTCTCGTCACTGCTGCGGCTGGCCTTCGCAACCTGCTGCCACCCGGCGCGCCGTGCATTCGGCGGCAGCCTTGGCGATCGCGGCTGTGGTCCCGGCGCGGCGCGGTGCCGGGGGTGCAGCTCGAGCAGTTCGTGTGCCTGGGCGCGGATCCGCTTGGCCTGTACGGCGCCCGGTGCTGCCGCTGCCTCGCACTGCCCGCACGGCGTACACCGCGCCTCGGCGGCAGCACCTTCGCGTGAAGCTCTCGGAACACCCCGCGACCCCGGCCGCTCGGTTGATCGTCAGCACTTGTACGGCTGCAGCCAGGATCCGCCGAGTGGCAGCGCCGCGGCGTTCTGCGGTTCCGCGCAGGGCGCTGACCGGCCCGCCGCCCGTTCCGCGGCGGACCTGCGGACAGTAGCGTTCATCTCGTTGGCGAGGTCGGTGAGCAGCCTGGGCGGAGGCAGCCCGCGTGCTGTCCAGCCGACCCGGATCGCCTTGACCAGCTGACGGCCGAGGGTGTCAGCCTCGCCCGCGTGCAGCGAGATGCTGACGGCACCGCTGCCCCGGACTTCCACGACGCCCAGTGGCTCCTTTACCGGCGGACGACGATCTGACGCGGCGGCTGCGGCTGACGTGCCCGGCTGGCCTGCCACTCCGCTTCTGCGGCCTGGCGCAGGTGGCCTCGTGTCTGGCCTGCCATCGCGCCTGGGCCGGCTCGCTGCCCGCGAGCGTCAGCGACCAGTCGAGGCCACGGCGCACATCGTCACGGCCCCGCCCGCGCCGCGCCCGCTCCAGCTCGCCGTCGACCCGGTCGATCGCATGCCGGCGGGCGACAGCGGCATCAGGCCGCGCCTCCGCCGGTGATCTCGGACGCGATGGAGGCCAGCGCGTCTCGCGCCTTTCGCTGGGCGTCGCGGTCGCGGCCCTCGACTGCGGCGGCCAGCTCAGCCTCCGCAGCAGCGTTCTCGCCGCGTAGCCGGGCAAGCTCACCCTCATCCTCGGCGATCAGGCCTGGCAGCCGGGCGAGCTCGTCCTTGAGGGGTGACGTGCGGTCCGTTGCCCGGCACGTCAGCGTCGCCACCCGGCACCGGATTTGCAGCGCATTGCGCGGGTTCCTGAACCACCAGTGGCGCCGCGCGCACACGATCACGTACAACCCTGCGTATGCCATCGAGCTGGAGCCTGAGGTCACGCCCGAGGCGCAGCGGTGGAGCGCCGCCGAGGCCCGCAGGTTCATCGCCGCCAGCGCGGCCGACCCGCTCGGGCTCACGTTCCGCCTCGTCATCCTGCGGGGGCGAGCGTCGCGGCGAGGCGGTCGGCCTGACATGGTCCGGTGCTGACCTGGACGCCGGCTACCTCATGGTCGAGCGGACGATCCTCGGGCTCGGCGGCCAGCTCGCCGCGCGGCTGCGGGCTGGCGAGGCGTGTCAGGACAACGGGCTGATCTTCGGCCAGGCCGACGGGTCGCCATGGCGGCCGGACTACGTGTCCAGGTGCTTCAAGGCGATCGCCTAGCCCGAGTTTCCCGGATAAGTTGATCTTGTAGGGCCGGGCTGCTGC
>JBOHCP010000060.1:0-13188 GCA_050698875.1 Streptosporangiaceae bacterium
GTCCCGGCCGGGCCGGGCCGGCGTCAGCACGACGCGACTGCGAGTTGACCCGACAGCCTGCACCGGCCATGGCCTGTGCGCCGAGTTGCTGCCCGAGCTCATCGCCCTCGACCGCTCTGGGTATCCGCTGCTCGCCGACCAGGCGGTGCCCGCCAGCCTGCTGAGCCGGGCGCGGCGAACGGTCACCGACTGCCCGGCTCTCGCACTCAGGCTGACCGATGCGACAGCGCCGGCTGCAGGGACGGACGCCTCGCTTGACGGTCGGCCCGGCTAGCATGCCGGCTATGCGCTTCGCGATCTCGATTCCGCAGTTCTACGCCGACGGCGAATTCGATCCGGTAGCGTTCCGGAACTTCTTCACGGCGGCAGAGCAGTTGCCCTACGACAGCGCGTGGGCGCACGAGTCGGTGCTGAGCAGCACCCCGCAGCTATCCCCTATTGAGACCATGACCTACGCCGCGGCCTGCACACAGCGGCTGCGGCTCGGCTGCGCCGTCTTCGTGTCGACGGTGCACAGCCCGGTGCACCTGGCCAGGAGCATGGCGACGCTCGACCAGCTGAGCGGCGGCCGGGTGGACATCGGCATCGGCACCGGCGGCCCACAGCGCGCGTTCGGGGCATTCGGCATCGACGCCGACCGCTACGTCGCCAGGTTCACGGAGGGCCTGGCAGTAATGAAGGCGCTCTGGACGCAGCGCCGGGTGTCCTTCGACGGAGAGTTCTGGCAACTGACAGACGTGGCCATGGAGCCGAAGCCGGTCCAGAAGCCGTATCCGCCGGTCTGGATCGGCGCCGCCGCGCCGACTGCGCTGCGGCGGGCGGTGCGGCTCGGCGACGGCTTCTTCGGTTCCGGCGGCGCACCGATCGACCGCTTCGCCGAGCAGGTCAGCCTCGTCCGCGCGGCACTAGCCGAGGCGGGCCGCGATCCCGGCGGCTTCCCGATCGCCAAGCGCCTCTATATCGGCGTCGACGACAATGCCGCCCGCGCCCGCGACCGGATGCGCACCGCGATCGAGCGGATGTACGGCAGGCCCGTGCCGGAGATCGAGGCTGCGGCGGTCAGCGGGACGCCCGCCGAGTGCGCGGCCGCCGTGGCGCGGACTGCGGCGGCCGGCGCAGACTTGATCCTCTTCACGACGCTGTTCGAGCCTGGCTCGCAGGCGGCCCGCCTCGCCGACGAGGTCATCCCGCGAGTGACCTGAGGCTCGGCGGCGACATGCGTCAGGCCGCCGCGATGACTGACGTCACAGCGAGCACGAACGTGGCGATCGCAAGCACGCCGTGGCTGGCAGGAACGAGCGGCCGCAGGCTCCAGCCGACCGAGCGGACGGGCGGCGCCACTAGGTTGCGCTCGAGTAGCTCGTCCACGAGGCGCTGGCTCAGCACCTCGTCCTCAAGCGCGCGCCTGACCACGTGGTCGGGCAGCACGCCGGGTCCCGCGTGATGCGCACTCGGAGCAGCCGGTTCCGGCGGCGCGTCGCCCGCACACCGGCCCCGATGTCGCGGCGCCGGATACGGCGTCCAGATGGTCACCGTGGAGATGCCGAGCCCGATCGCGGGCGCCATCAGCACGAGCGCGAGCCAGGCGGCCGGTTTCTGGCCGGCCGCCAGGAAGACTATCCAGCACGCCAGGGCCGCGAGGTTCAGCCCGGCGTGCCCTGCCAGCACCGGCAGCGACATCGCCTCGGGCCGGGCTGGCCGCCGCCGCGCTGCTCGCGCTCCCCCGCTGGCGACCCAGCTGCGCACCATGAACGCACCGAGCGCCTCGGTGGCCAGCCACGTCAGCAGAGTGGCGATGTCCAGCGAACGGTCAGCGTTCATGGGCCCAGACCCCAGCTGATAGTCGGCCTCAGAGAGCCATCGCGGGCGGCCGTGCTTGCGGCTTATCCAGCGTTGCCGCGCTGCGCCGGCCGTCAGCGGACTTCACGTTCCCTAGTCAATCAGACCGCGGGCAGCCGCCCAACCTGCGGTGCGCGCCGACGACCCGGCACGCACCGACTCGACGCACCGACTCGACGCACCGACTCGACGCACCGACTCGACGCACCGGTCCCGCGCGGCGTGGCGGCGTCCGCCGGTCGGTCCGCTCGGCTAGTAGCCGGGCAGGCCCTGGAGCCCCGCGAGCCCGGACGTATCCACGCAGTTCCGCTCGCCGCGCCGAACCACGACCATGAGGACCGCGGCGCAGGCGCGGCAGCGTGCGACGATGCCGGGCGCGCGCAGGTAGACAACCGCCTCCGCCATCGGTGCGCTGGCGCCGCAAGTGCCGCAGGTCGCGATGGCGGCGGTCATCTCGGCGCCGAAGACGTCGTGCAGCAGGCCCCCGATGGCGTTGCCGTCGAGTGCCCAGTCGGTGCCGTCGGATGGCCGACCGGACTGCTCCATCAGCTCCCCCCCGCTCCGCCGTATCGCTCCGTCTTGATCCGCTGCGCCGCGTAGCCGAGATCGACCAGGCCGCTGGCCACGGTCTCGACGAATGGCGTCGGCCCGCACACGTAGGCCAGCGGCGCCTCGCCGGCTGGCCAGGCCACCTCCGCCAGCAGGACCGGACCGACCCGGCCGGTGTGCCCGGACCAGCCCGGCGGCTGCTGCCTGGTGAGCGTGTAGACGATCTCGACACCGGCCGCGGCCGCGGCCAGCTCGGCCCGGTAGATGACCTCCGGCAGCGACCGCGCCGAGTACACGAGCCGAACCGGCACGGCGCTGCCTACGTTCTGCCGGTGGCGCAGTATCGACCGGAACGGCACGACGCCCGAGCCGCCCGCGATCAGCAGCAGCTCGGCAGCGGGGTCATCACCCGGCCAGACGAAGTAACCGCCGATCGGACCGCGCACCTCGATCTCATCGGCGGGCCGCAGCTCCAGGGTGAGATAGGGCGACACCTCGCCGTCATCAAGCCGCTCCACCGTGATTGCGACCGGCTCCCCCGGCGCAGAGGCGATGGAGTAGGACCGCTCCGCGGTGTAGCCGTCCGCTGCGGTGAGCCGCACGTCCAGGTGCTGGCCGGCCGCATGGCCCGCCCAGCCGGGCAGGCCGAGAGTGATGGTTCGCACCGATGCGGTCAGAGCGGTGACGTCCTCGACCGTGGCGGTCTGCCAGGTCAGTCGCCCGCGTACCGCTGTTCCCGCCACGGGTCCCCGTAGTTGTGATAGCCGTACCGCTCCCAGAAGCCCGGTTCATCGGCGCCGAGCAACTCCAGGCCGCGCACCCACTTGGCGCTCTTCCAGAAGTAGAGGTGCGGTACCAGCAACCTGGCCGGGCCGCCGTGCTCAGGCGGCAGCGGACGGCCGTCGTAGCCGGTGGCCAGCCAGGCCTGGCCACCGGTCACGTCAGCCAGTGGAAGGTTGGTGGTGTAGCCACCGTCGCAGAAGGCTAGGACGAACCTCGCATCCCCCATGATTCCGGCCAGCAGAGTGTCAATCGGGACAGCCCGCCACCGGGTATCGAGCTTCGACCAGCGGGTAACGCAGTGAACATCGGCGGTGACCTCTTCGGACGGCAGTGCCATGAGCTCTGACCAGGTCCAGCTCTGGCTGGGGCCGCCAGGCCGCCGGACCGAGAAGGTCCAGTCCGCTAGCGGCGTGCGGGGTGTCGGGCCGGCTGACAGGACCGGGAAATCGCGGGTCAGGTACTGGCCCGGCGGCACCCTGACGGCATCTGCCGGGGCCGTCTGGCGGCGGCCAAGGAAGCCGCGGGACACCGGGCCCACTGCTCCATCATCCCCCGTCCGTCAGCATCTCCATCAGCCTGGTGACGGTTACCCAGTTCCGGGCCGTGCCGGCCGTGGGTGCGGCCGCGGAAACGAGCCTGGCCGCCAGCTCGCTGCGACCGAAGCCGTCCGGAGTGTGCAGGAACAGCGTCCGCCCGACGACGACCGCGTCATCGGCGCTGCCGTTCGCCCGTGCGCGGCCAACCGCATCGGCGATCCGCGACCGCTCGGCGGCGGTCGGCTCGGTGTCGCGGAACACCGCGTGCAGGCACCTGCCGTTCCTCTCGTCAGGGAAGGGGTTGTCCGCTATGGTCCGGGCGAGCTCGGCGGCCGAGATCACCACGACGGCCGGCCGGACGCCCAGCTGCTCGGCGATGCGCCCCTCCAGTGCCCTCGCGTGCCCTGCGGCGTCGGCGTCACCGCTGGTGAACAGCAGATTGCCGCTCTGGATGTACGTCGCGACGTCGATATATCCGAGCTGGGTAGCAATCAGCCGCAACTCGGCCATGGCGACCTTGTTGCGACCGCCAACGTTGATGCCGCGCAGCAGGGCCAGGTATCTCGGCACAGTCCGAGGCTAGCCGCGTGCCCCAGCGTCGGCAGCCGCTACTGCCTGCCGCACCTCATCCTCGAGGTTCTCGAGCGGAACCTTGCCGTCGATGCGCCGGCCGTTCACGTAGAACTTAGGCGTCTGGTTGACGCCGTTGCGCACGCCCTCCTGCACGTCATCGTCGATCTTCCTGGCGTACCGCTGGTCGGTGATGTCCTCGCGGAATCGCGGGATATCCAGGCCGATGCGCCCGGCGTAGTCCACCAGCGCATCGATGTCGAGTTGCGCGTACGGCTGGAGCAGCAGCTCATACATCGGCCAGAACTGGCCCTGGGCGGCGGCCGCCTCAGCGGCCTCGGCTGCCTGCTCAGCGTGCGGGTGCACCTGCTTGATGGGGAAGTTGCGGAACACGAAGCGGATCCTGCCTGGGTACTCGTCGAGCATCCGGTGCACGTCCCGGAACGCACCGCGACAGTACGGGCATTCGTAGTCGCCGTATTCCAGCACGATGACCGGAGCATCCGCCGGCCCGCGGACGTGGTCGTGCTCCGTCACGACCGGGGTGGTGAACTCCTCCACGTGCGCCTCCAATCCGCGCGTCAGGCGTGGCTCGCGACGAGCGCGGTCACGATTGTCAGCGTGATCGACAGCGCTGCCGCGACCCCGTGCAGCGCGATCAGGCGGGGCGGGAACGTCCAGGCGCCGGCCAGCTTCCGGCGAGCAGCCCGCCGATTGCGCACGAACCAGCCGAGGCCGGCGAGCAGGGTGACCACCAGGATGGAAAACGAGATCCAGGCAAACGACTGATAATGCACGAACGTATACATGAGCCAGCAGGCCACCCCCGTGATAGCCAGGGCAGGATGGCTGAACTCGAGTAGCGGGTGCTCCCCCGGCGGCGTAGCGACCCGGACGTGCGGGCCAGGCGGCGGCTTTCCGTCCGCGGTTAGCGGCACGGCGCCGATTCTGACCAGCGCGCCGGTGGTTATCTCGGCAGGACCAGCCGCTGCCCGCCGGGCGGCGCTGCCGGCCCGAAGCAAGGTGAGGCCGGCCGCCGCCGTGGCGAACCACAGGACGAGCGCCGCGATAGCCAACCTCGTTCCCTTCCGCCGGGCCGACTGCCTGGCCGACTGCCGGGCCGACTGCCGGGCCGACTGCCTGGCCGGCGTGAACAGGCTAGCCGACGCGTTCGCCAGGCCTCGCGGCCCGGCAGGCCGGCCGAGCGCTGCCAGCATTGACCGCCGAGGTGTAATCTTGTAATTCATCAGGCACGGCCGGCCGCAGAGGGGGTGACCATGGCAGCGGAACCGCTCGACGCGTACTCGCAGATCGTCGCCGGGGTGGCCGCCGAGCTCACGCCCAGGGTTGCCAGCCTGCGAGTGCCGCAGGCGGGAGACCGGATGCGCGGCGAGGCTCTGGGCTCTGCGGTGATCTACACGCCAGACGGCTTCCTGCTCACCAACGCGCACGTAGTCGGGCGAGCCGAGCACGGCAGTGCGCTGTTCTCCGACGGCACGAGCGCAGCATTCCGGGTCGTTGGCGCGGACCCGCTGTCGGACCTGGCGGTCGTGCGCGCGGACACCTCGACACCTCATCCGGCCGTCCTCGGCGAGGCGGATGACCTCGTGGTCGGCCAGCTCGTCGTCGCGGTCGGCAGCCCACTCGGCCTCACCGGCTCGGTCACCGCGGGCGTTGTCAGCGCCCTCGGCCGGTCGCTGCCGACCCGCGCAGGCGCCAGCACCCGGCTAGTGGAGGACGTCATCCAGACCGACGCCGCCATCAACCCCGGCAATTCGGGCGGAGCCCTGGCCGACTCGCGGGCGCGGATCGTCGGCATCAACACCGCGGTCGCCGGCGTCGGGCTGGGCCTGGCGGTGCCCATCAACGCGACAACTCGCAAGATCATCGCCACGCTCATGCGAGACGGCCGGGTCAGGCGCGCCTACCTCGGCATTGTGAGCGTGCCGTTCCCGCTGCCCGAGCCGCTGCGCGCCCGATTCGGCCGGACGGCCGGCCTGCGCGTCGCGGAGGTGGTGCCTGGCGCTCCCGCTGACCGCGCTGGCCTGCGAGCCGGCGACCTGCTGGTGACCGCGGGCGGGTCGCCTGTCAGCCGGGCGCAGGACCTGCAGAAGCTGATGTTCAGCGAGGCGATCGGACGGCCGCTGGCGATCACCGTGCTGCGCAACGGCGCGCTCGTCGATGTCATCGCCGAGCCAACCCAGCTGGTAGCCGCCTAGCGCCGGGTCCCGGCCAGCCCCAGATCCACCCTTACTCCGCCGCCGACGGCACCGCGCCGCCGGTGGTGCCGTCGGCAGCCCGCCGGCGGGCCGGTTCGCGGCCGGCCGGCTGGCGGGCCCTGGCTCGCGGCGTCACCTCAGGGATGGGATGGACCGACGGCTTGCCGGCGGCGAGCCTTACCCGCGTGCCGTGGTGGCTGATCTCCAGCGGCTCGCCATCCACCAGCAGGTAACGGGCCGACTTGTGCTTGATCTCCACGCGAAGCCGGCGGCCTCTCAGCACGATGGTGAACGCCAGGCGGGCCAGGCCATCCGGCAGCCGGGGCGCGAACCGCATCTCGCCCGACTCATAGCGCGCCCCGGCGAAGCCGGCGACCAGGGCCACGTAGGTGCCGGCCAGGGACGCGATGTGCACGCCGTCCTGGGTGTTGTGCTCCAGGTCGTCCAGGTCGATGAGGGCGGCCTCGCCCAGGTAGTCGAACGCCAGGTCAAGCTCGCCGACCTCGGCCGCGATCACCGCCTGAGTGCAGGCCGACAGCGAGGAGTCCCGCACGGTCAGCGCCTCGTAGTAGTCGAAGTTCCGCGCCTTCTGCTCGGCGGTGAAGGCCGCTCCGACGTGCTGCATCGCGAGGACCAGGTCGGCCTGCTTGACGACCTGCTTGCGGTAAAGGTCGAAGTACGGGTAATGCAGCATCAGCGGATAGTGGTCGGCGGGCGTGGCGGCGAAATCCCAGACCTGGTGCCCGGTGAAGCCTGCTGCCTGGCAATGCACGCCAAGCGCCTGGTCGTACGGGATGAACATGGCGGTAGCGGCGTCCCGCCAGGCGGCCGCCTCCTCGAAGTCGACGCCCAGCTCGCGGGCCCGGTCCGGGTACTGCTCGCTAGCGGTGGCAGCGGCCAGCAGGTTGTGTTGCGCCATCAGGTTCGTATACACGTTGTCGTCGGCGATCGCGCTGTACTCGTCCGGGCCGGTGACACCGTCGAGGTGGAATCTGCCCTCGCCGTCATGGTGGCCGAGCGACCGCCAGAGCCGGGCGGTCTGCACGAGAAGGTCCGTTCCCGGGCCACGTGCGAAGTCGGTGTCCCCGGTCGCGGCGACATAGCGGATGACCGCACCGGCGATGTCGGCGTTCACATGGAACGCTCCGGTGCCCGCCGGCCAGTAGCCGGAGCACTCCTGGCCGGCGATGGTCCGCCAGGGGAACGCCGCGCCCGCAAGTCCCAGCTGCGCCGCGCGCTGCATGGCGATCGGCAGCGTGTGCTGCCGCCAGCGCAGCGCGCTCGCCGCAGCGTCCGGCGCGGTGAGGGTGAGCACGGGCAGCACGAACGCCTCGGTGTCCCAGAATGCGTGCCCGTCGTAGCCGGGCCCGGTGAGGCCCTTGGCCGGGATCGGCCGGTCCTCGCCGCGGGCGCCGGCCTGCAGGAGGTGGAACAGCGAGAACCGCACCGCCTGCTGGATCTCCGCGTCGCCGTCCACCTCGACATCGGCGCGGTCCCAGAAGTCGGCGAGGTAGCCGCGCTGCGCCGTCACAAGGCCATCCCAGCCTGCCTGGCGCGCCGAACTCAGCGCCGCCCACACCTGGTCCCTGACGGCCTCCAGCGAGCGTTCGCTCGACCAGCCGTAGGCGACGAACTTCACCAGCCGCAGCTTCTGACCGGGCTCCAGCGTCGTCGCGGCGGTCACCATGCCGCCATCCGCGTACGCCCGGGTGTCGGTCCGCAGCCCGCCGGGCCCGTCGATTACGTGATCCATCGCAGCGCCGACCCGCAGGCCGCTGTGCTGTGTCCGGTGCACGAGCACCACGACGTTCGCGTCCTGGTCGTGGTACTCGCTCACGAGTGGGTGGTCGAGCAGGGCCGCGGCGCGCGGGTCGACGTCGGCGGGCGGTAGCTGCTCGTTCGCCAGCAGTTCCGACTGGACGGTCACCTGCACGGCCTGGCCAAGCGGCTCGACCTCGTAGCTGATCGCCGCGACCGCGCGGTGGGAGAACGACACCAGCCGCTGCGAGGTCACGCGCACCGACCCGCCGTTCGGCGACACCCAGTCCGCGTGGCGGGTCAGAATTCCGGACCGGAAGTCCAGCATCCGCTCGTGGGAACGCAGGCTGCCGTACCGCACGTCGAATGGCTCGTCGTCGACGAACAGCCGGATCAGCTTGCCGTTGGTGACGTTGATGACCGTCTGGCCCGACTCCGGTCGGCCGTAGGAGAACTCGGCAAAGGGCAGCGGCCGGACCTCATAGACGCCGTTGAGGTAGCTGCCAGGCAGGCCGTGCGGCTCGCCCTCGTCCAGCACGCCGCGCCAGCCCAGGTGCCCGTTGGCGAGCGCGAACACCGACTCGGTCTGGGCCAGCGTGTCAAGGTTCAGCGCGGTCTCCCTGAGCCCCCACGGGTCCAGGCTGAACTCCGGTTGCTTGATCACTGGTCAAGCAGCTCCGCGAGGTCGGTTACCACGACGTCGGCGCCGTGCGCCCGGAGCTGGTCGGCCTGCCCTACCCGGTCGACCCCGACGACGAAGCCGAACTGGCCGGCCCGGCCGGATTCGACTCCGGCCAGCGCGTCCTCGAAGACGGCGGCCTCGCGCGGCGTCAGCCCCAGCGCCCGCGCGCCCGCGAGGTAGGTGTCCGGGGCCGGCTTGCCGCGCAGGTGGTCCCGCTGGGCCACGATGCCGTCAATGCACGCCTCGAACTCGTCCGCGAGGCCGGCCGCGGCCAGCACCTGCCGGGTGTTGGCGCTGGACGACACCACGGCGCGATGCAGCCCCGCGTCCGCCCCGGCGCGCACGTAGCGGACCGAGCCGGGGTAGGCCTCAACCCCGTCGGTGCGCAGCCGGCGCAGCACGATCTGGTTCTTGGCGTTGCCGAGGCCGTAAATGGTCGGCGTACCCGGCGGGTCGGCTGCCCGGCCGACCGGGAGATGGATACCACGCGATGCCAGGAACGACTCCGTTCCCTCCTCACGTGGCTTGCCGTCCAGGTACTCGTCATAGTCGCGGACCGGATCAAACGGAATATATCGCTCGGCTGTCTCCGTCGCGCGCGCCCGCAGGAAGCCGTCGAACATCTCCTGCCACGCGGCGGCGTGCACGCGAGCCGTCTGCGTCAGCACCCCGTCCAGGTCGAACAGGCAGCCGCGGATGCTGCCAGGAAGTCCCAGCACGACCTTAGCCTACGGGCAGCCCAAATCTTGCCCGGCCGAGGCCAAGCCATCTCGCCAGGCGGAAGGCAGACCTTGCCACCCCGTTAACCCGGCTCTAGCATCAGCAGACCTTGCCCGCGGACAGGCGGGTTTTGTCGTTCCCACATGCAGTGGAAGACAGGTGCGCATGTACGGATTGGTTTCGAAGACGCGAGTGGTCGTTGCCGTACTAGCGGCAACGAGCATCGCGACCCTGGCGGGCTGCGGAAGCAGCAGCCCGGCCAAGAGCACGCCCGGATCCAGCAGCACGACGGTGAAGACGTCGGACTGCGGCACCAAGCCAGGAGTGAAGGCGACCGGGACCCCGATTGCGCTCGGCGGGATCGTCACCGACCAGTCTGGCACTTCCTTTACCGACATCGCCTACATGGCGCAGGCGTATTTCACCTGCGTCAACGACAACGGGGGCATCAACGGCCACCCGATCAAGTACTACGTCGAGACCGAGCAGACCAACCCGGCTCAGATAGCGGCCGACGCCAAGCAACTCGTCCAGACCGACCACGTGGTCGGCATCGTCGGCAACACCAGCATCATCGAATGCTCGATCGACTCCAGCTACTGGGCGTCGCACGGCTACTACGTCATCGCCTCGGGCATCGCGCCGGAGTGCTACGGGACCCCCAATACCGCGGACGTGAACATGGGCCCGCGGTACAGCTCCGACGGCGCGGTGCAATACGCGATCGCGCAGGGCGTCAACAAGATCGTGTTTGACCAGTCGAACGTGCCTGGGACGCAGTACATCTCGGCAGGCCCGGCGGCACTGGCGGCCAAGGCCAGCGTGCCGATCGTGCAGCTGACCGAGAACGTGCCGATCACGGACGCCGACTCGGTCGCTATCAACGAAGTCAATCAGGCAGGCCCGGGCGGCGCGGTGATCCTCAACTTCACCCCGCCGGACGCGCTGGTGATCCTGCAGGCCGCGCAGAAGCTCGGCATCGTGGACAAGGTCAAGCTGTGGGGCTGCTCGACGCCGTGCAACACCGACTTCCTGGCGCAGTCGCTGGGTTCGACGTGGAATAGCAAGCTGTTCGTCAACGCCGAGCTGACCCCGCCCGACTCGACGAACACCGCGACGATGAAGCTGTACAGGGCCATCCTGGCGCAGTACGGCAGCAGCGGTCCCGCCAAGGTCAGCGGCGGCATCGGCAGCTTCAGCCAGATGGGCTTCACCGAGGCGGAGATCGCCGTGCACGCGCTCGAGGGCATCACGGGCAGCTACACGGTGGCGAGCGTCAACGCCGCGTTCAAGGGCGTGAAGAACTTCGACACCGGGATGCTGTGCCAGCAGTGGACCTACGGCGGCTACCCGACCCACATCGCCAACAACGAGGACTACACGGTCACGCCCGACAATGGAAAGATGGTCACCGCGCAGAGCTGCACGCAGATCTCGGCGGTGGATCCGCAGATCGCCGGTTACCGGCACTCCGCGGGCGTGGCGCCGGCGGACCCCACGTCGAACTCCTGAGCGCGACCAGGTGATGCGATCAGGGTTCCCGAGGTAACCACACGATGCCGAGCTGGCAGAACTTCCAGCCGTTCATCGTGACCGGTCTCGCCCTCGGGGGGGTCTACGCCCTCTCGGGGGTGGGGCTGGTCGTCCTCTACCAGGCCACCGGGGTGGTCTACCTGGCGTTCGGCGCGGTCGGCGCGATGGGCGCGCTGATCACTTTTTCGCTGATCAGCGCCGGAGTGGCGCACTGGCTCGCCTGGCTCGCCTGCCTGGCGTTCAGCGGCGCGCTGACGCTGGCCTATGGCATGATCTTCGGCCCATTGCTGGCCAGGCGGACCCCGCTGATCAAGGCGACGACCACGCTCGGGCTGCTGCTCATCCTGTTCGGCGCGATGGACCTGCTGTGGACGACCAGCGGCGGCGAGGTCCGGTCGCTGACGCTGCCGACCGACTCTGGCGGCTTCTCCATCACCCACATCCAGATCACCTGGACGCAGGTGATCGGCCTCGGAGTCGGCGTGGTGATCACGCTGGCGACGGCGGCGTTCCTGCGCTACACCAAGCTCGGCACGGCCATGCGCGCGATGGCCAACGACCGCGAGATCACCGCGACGCTTGGCGTGCCGGTCCGTCGCGTCGAGGCGGCCGCCTGGCTTGGCTGCGGCCTGCTGGCCGGAATCGCCGGGCTGCTGCTCGCGGACATGGTGGCGCTTGACGCCATCACGCTGACGTTCCTGGTCATCTCGTCGCTGGCGGCGGCGCTGATCGCCCGGCTGCGCTCGGTCATCCTGACATTCCTGGCCGCGCTGCTGGTCGGGCTCGTGCAGAACCTGCTCGTCCCGATCCCGTCGCTGACCAACTACAACAGCATGGCGCCGTTCGTGCTGGCCGCGCTCGCGCTGCTTGCGCTGTCCCGGCGTCACGTGATCGCGCTGTCCCGCGAGGAGGTCTAGTGCTCGACGTGGCGGGCCGGACGGCCAGCGCGCGGCAGCCCCGGTTGCTGCTGATGCGGCCGGGTCCGCCGACGCTGATCCGGGCCGCCGTTGTGGCGGCCGTGCTGCTGTTCGCGCTGCTCGGCCTCCCGCAGCTGCTGAGCGCGTACTACGTCGACGCCATGACGCAGGTGGCCGTCTATGCCATGGTCGCGCTCGGCCTCGGGGTGCTGGTCGGCCGCGTCGGCCTGGTCTCGCTGGGCCAGGTCGCCGTGCTCGCGATCGGTGCCTGGTCCGCCGCCAGGCTGCTGTTCGGCACCGCCCAGCCCTTCCCGCTTGTGCTGCTGGAGGCGGGCCTGGTCACCATGCTGCTCGGCACGGTGCTGCTGCTGCCCGCGCTGCGGCTGCGCGGCCTGTACCTCGCGCTGATCACGCTCATGCTCGCGGGCGCGGTCACCGTCGTGCTCGCCACGCTGAACTTCCCGAACGGCGGGCACGGCTTCACCGGTTACAACGGCAACCAGCAGCACATCCCGCCGATCCGCCGGCCCAGCATCGCGATCTCGGACGCGGCCTACTTCCGGTACGCGGTGATCGTCGCCGCGGTGATGTTTGCCCTCGTGGCGATCCATATCAGGACGCGGCCCGGCCGCGCGTGGGCCGCCATCCGGCAGAGCGAGTCGGCCGCGCTGGCCGCCGGGATCAACACCACGCTGTACAAGCTCTGGGCGGTCGCGCTGGCGTCCTTCGTCACCGGCGTGGCCGGCGGCGTGATGGCGGGCGCGGTGCACTACCTGTACTCGATCGACTTCCCCGCCTACACCTCGATCACGATCCTCGCGGTGGTGCTGATGGGCGGTGCGTACAGCCTGTGGGGCGCGATCGTCGCCGGGCTGCTCATGCAGCTGCTGCCTGCCCTGCTGCAAAACTGGGGCGTGTCCAACGACTGGCTCACGATCCTGTTCGGCATCGGCGTGGTGCAGGTCCTGACGGCCGCACCGCGCGGGCTCGCCGATCAGTTCCCCAAGGACATGGCGCGGCTCGGCCGCCTGCTCGGGCGGCTCGCACGCCGCACCAGGCCCGCCCCGGTGGCACCGGCGGCG